>DASUHN010000170.1 GCA_036273495.1 Acidimicrobiales bacterium
CGCCGTCGGGCGTGGCGGCGATACCGACGAATGGGTATGGCAGATGATTGGTGGCCGCCGATCCGAAGAAGCGGGCGTTGCCGTAGGTGAAGACGCCCCCGTCCGCGGCGAGCATCCAGTATCCGCCGCCGTCCGGGGTGAAGGCCGCGGCGACGACCGGCGCGGCCAGGCCTACGTCACCGGCGTAGCCCACCGAGGTGGGAGCGCCGTAGAAGGTACGGATGAAGCCGCCGGCCCGTAGGAGGTCGAACCCACCCGAGGAGAACCGGTAGCACGTCGGGCACCCGGCCGGCGTGGAGATGACCGAGGTGAAGTCGGCCCACCCCGGGCGCGCCCACGTGACCAGGAAGCGGGCCTGGAGGTTGGCGCCCATCGTGACGGCGAAGTCTCCCGGGCCCGGAGCAACCGGGCCACCGCCGGCGTAGCTCTGGGCGGCGGCGAACCAGTTGCCGGTCGGCATCGAGTCAGGTACCCGGAACCGGAAGGCAAAGGGGCCGCTCTGGGGCATCTCGCCGATCCCGATGCCGGCGCCCTCGTCGATGAACCCGAGCTCCCCGCCGCCGGACCGGCAGCCGGCGGTCGAGCCCGTGATCGTGACCAGGGTGCCGACCGGCCCGGAGGGAGGGCTGAGGTTCAGGGAGCACGCCACGCCGGCTGCCGAGGCCACGCTGGTCCCCGGCCCCGGGAGCAGCGCCGCCAGAATCGGAACGACCGCGACCAACAGGCCGAAGCGCCATCGGGGAGGCCTCCGGGCCATGAACAAATGACTCCGAGGCAATTCAATCAGTCAGATGAGCTCGACCCGCAGCCGTCGAGCCGCCGAACGGGCAACCTTGGCGATGTGGTTCCCATCGGAGGTCACCACCGCCCGGTCGCCCCGCCGAGCCGCCCCTTCGACGACGGTGACATCGACTACGTCATCGTGGTCGGCCCGGCCGGCCAGTTCTCCGACCTTCCGCGCCTGCTCGGGGCTCATTTCCTCGACATCGCATCCGGCCAGCATCCGCACCAGGCTGGCCTGGCGTGGTCCACCGCGCCAGGCCTCGGCGAGAACCGGGGCAGGTACGGTCGGGGAGACCTCCTCGGCAATGAGTCCGACATGAAGCGCCCACATCCGTCGGTCGTTACGGTCACCAGCGATCAGGGCCCCGGTGTCGTAGGTGACACCCGGCACCTACGCCGACCTCCGCGCCCGGCGTGACCGGCCGAGCAATTCTCGAGCCCGGGCCAGCCCTTCGGCCAGCTCCTGCTCGGTTAGCGGGCCGTGGTCACGCTCCCAGGCTGCCACCCCCCTCCGCCCCGCCTCGAGGCGGAGGCGGTGGGAAGCGGTCTCGGTGAGCCAGCCGCTGAAGCTGGTCCCGGACTCGGACGCGGCCTCGTCGATTGCCTTCGCCAGTTCCGGGGGGAACGAAACCGACCGCTTGTCCCGCAGCGCCATCCTCTCGATGGTAGCACAGAAGGTAGGACAGGCCGGGTCAGCCGACAGCCGGCACCGCGGTCAAGGCGGGCGGGAGCGGGGCCGAGGTGACGAGCACGAGCCGCCTGGTGGTCCGGGTGAGAGCGACGTAGAGCTCGGGCAGGCTGTGCTGGGCCGGCTCGACGACCACGACGCTGTCGAACTCGAGGCCCTTGGCACTGACCGGATCCATCTCGATGACATCGAGGTCGAGGGCGGCAGGTGACGGTGGTGGGACCCGCCCCACGGGATACATGACCGCCACCTTGCCCGGGGACACCTCTCCCACCTCCCGCGCGGCCACTTGCGCGATGAAGGCGGTGCTGTCGACGCTCTCGTCCATCTCCACCACCTCCGGCTGCTCACCCGAGAGACGGACGGATGTGGGAGCCCGGGCGGCCGGGTCGTACTCGGCCAGGACAGCGCCAGCGAGGTCCATGACCTCGGACGGGGTGCGGTAGTTGACCGTGAGCTCCAGGACCTGGGCCGACCGACCCGGCGCGGCGATGGCGCACGCCTCCTCCCAGTCGGTCAGGGACCACGGATGCTTGGCCTGTCCGAGATCCCCGACGATGGTCATCGAACCGGTCGGTCCCCGCCGGGACAGCATCCGCCATTGCATGGGGGTGAGGTCCTGGGCCTCGTCCACGATGATGTGCCCGAAGGTCACCTGCTCCTGGGCTTCCGGACGGTCCGAGTAGGTGCGCTCGACACGGGCGCCGACCTCCTGGATCTGTTGGAAGCGCTCGGGACCGATGAGCTTCACGGCGTCGAAGACTCGGCGGCACGCCTCGCATTCGAAGTTCCGCCCGGCCAGGCTCAGCTCGAAGCCGCAGTTGGGGCAGTCCGGGATCAGGCCCATCCCGGCCATGGTCGCCTCCCTCGTCGGGTCCGGCCGTGGTACCCGCCGGCCCGACCGGCGCCGACGGGCCGGCACCTTCCCGAGGAGATGCTCAGCCTCGTCGAGCAGGGCGACGTCGTGCTCGGTGAGCCGCTCGAGGTCGAGCGCCGGTGCGCCCGCACGCTCCAGGGCCTCGGAGACGACCTGCTCGGCGCTGAGGGCGGGCCAGATCCGATCGACCAGCTCGCGCACCTCGCTCGAGCGCCGGAGCGCCTCCAGGGCCTGGGAGGCGTCGGTGCCCGACACCGCGCCCGTGGCCAGCCCCGTCCTTACCGCACGCCGGGCGGCCCTCCTCGCCTGTCGGACCAGGTGCACCAGCACCACCCGCTCTACGACCGCTCGGCCCGCTCGATGGCTGCCGGCCGCCCGGGCCGTGGCCACGAAGGCCTCGCTGTCGGCCACGGTGACGGGGAGACGATGGATGCCGTGGCCGATGAGCCGGTCCGCCTCGAGGGCCTGCTCATGGCCGGCGATCGTCGCCGCCAGGGCATCCACCATCGCCAGGCCGGCCTTGATGGCGGCTGCCTCGGGCGGGTCCTCGGCGCCCGGTCGATAGGAACGGTGCAGGAGGCCGGCCGTGGTCACCACCACGCCCGTCTCGCCGAGCCCGGGCAGGACATCTTCGATGTAGCGGCAGAACACCGGGTTGGGCCCCACCACCAGCACCCCCTGGCTGGCGAGGGGGAAGTGGTGTGCGTAGAGGAGATAGGCCGCCCGGTGCAGGGCCACGGCGGTCTTGCCCGTCCCCGGACCCCCCTGGACCACGAGGATCCCCCGGAGGGGGGAGCGGATGGCGGCGTCCTGTTCTGCCTGGATCGTCGCCACGATGTCGCCCATGCGTCCCGTTCGAGCCGCGGCAAGAGCCGCGAGCAGCGCGCCCTCGCCGCACAGGGTGTCCCCGGAGGCGCCGGCGTCGCCTCGGACCAGTAGCTCGTCGTCGACGCCGACGACCCGCCGCTGCTTCATGCGGATGTGGCGGCGTCTGTCCACTCCCCGGCGGTCTCCGGATGTGGCCCGGTAGAAGGGCTCGGCCGCAGGGGTACGCCAGTCGATGACCAGTGGCTCCCCGTCGGCGTCGAGCACGCCGAGGCGCCCGATGTGGAAGCGATCACCCGCGGTGTAGTCGAGGCGACCGAAGCAGAGGGCCCGGTCCCCGATCGACAGGGCGGCCCGCCGCCGCAGACCGTGTTCGACCCGGGCGTCGCGCTCGACCCGGTCGGCAACGAGCCCACCCCGGCCTTCGGCCAGCAGCTCGGACGCCAGCTCCGACGCCCCCTCCCGCAGGGCGTCGAGCCTTCGATAGGCCCGGTCGACGTGGGACTGCTCGGCTTGGATCTCGTCTCTCAGGCCCAAACTCCCCCCTCGTCCGGCACCGTCGGCGAGTCGACCGGGACGCATGTCGGAGCCGCGCCGCGCCGGGTGGCGCGCGCACTGGTCAACGCCGGGGAGTATGAGCACCTGGTCCTGCTTGCGGCAAGACCCCCATCAGCCGGTACAATGGTCGTAGTGGCCGGGGCAAGCCCCGGCCGCCGTCGCGTACGGCCACCTCCTCCGACCGGTCGGGAGCCGGGCGGTAACTACCGCCAGGTTGTGGTCCGGGCCGGGGTCGGAGCGCCTAGGCCCCGCGGGGGATGTCCGCCCACAGGCACGAGGCGGACCCGATCGCCAGGCAGCCCCAGGCGTTGCTGAGCCCGTCCAGGACCTCGGCTGTCGGCCCTTCCGCGCCGGTTGCCAGATCGTCGGTCGGCGGGTGCGAGCGCTCGATGACCTCGACGCGCACCCCGGCGCCGGTTCGACATACCCGCACGTCCACCAGCGGGGACCCCTGGCGGCGGGCCGCTTCGACAAACTGGTCCACGACCGCGGCTGCCGCCCCGACGGGGCCGCCGAGGCCCCAGGAGTGCAGCGTGGCTGTCACGAACGAGCGGGCCGTCGCGGCCGTCCGGGTGTCGACGGCGACTGTGACCTCGGCCGCCCGCCCCGCCCCCGAAGGATGGGCCGCTCGGCCCTCGTCCCGATCTCCCAAGCTTGGCCCCCAACCTCCGACGTCGAACGACGCCCGCCACTTGCGACTGGCGGGCCCCTCCCTGCGCCGCGCCACCAGGGTAGCCCGCCGCAGTGTCCCCGGGAATGGACGGGGCTTCTCTCTATGACCGGAGGCGAATGAGCCCGGCGGACGTGGGACGGAAGCCGCAGGCATCGAAGTAGAACGTCCCCAGCTGAGATCGGACCAGCTCGACCATCTCGTCGTCAGTGACGGGGCCGCGCCACGCGAGTGACGGTTCCTCGGCCATGCCGCATCCTGGCCCAGATCCGGACGGCCGGATCCGCCTTCCGCCAACTAGTCTCCCGGTGGGTTCTCTGGGGGGTGTGGGTATGTGGTGGCGCGGACTGATCGGGCTGGTCGCGTTAGCGGTCGGGGCGGTGTGGATCGGACAGGGGACTGGCGCGGTGCACGGGTCGTTCATGACCGGTCAGGGCCAGTACACCGCATTGGGGATCGTCGTGGTTGTCGTCGGCTTGTTCTTGCTGGGCTGGGCCATCGCGTTGCGCCAGAGGATCGAGCGCATCCAGGAGCCGTAGCCGGCGGATCCCTCGGGCAGGAAGCCCGGCCCCAGCGCCGGCTCGGGCCCCGTGGCGACCGGGGTTAGAGTCTCGGATCGTGCTCCGACACGAGTTCTCCATGGAGATCCCACACTCTCCGGCGCGGGTCTGGGTTCTCCTGCACGACTACGAGCGATGGACTGAGTGGTCTGAGATGGTCGAGCGCGTCGATGTGCTCTGGCCCGGTGACGACGATCACAACGGGCGCCTGCGGCGCGTGTTCTACAAGCTGCCGGACGGCCGCACCGGCTCTTCCCTCGAACTGGTGACCGAGGCGGTGCCGGACCGTGGTCATACCTACACCATGATCTCGAGGGACGGGGACGACCACATCGGTCACGTCCGACTCGATCCTCTCGGGCCGAACCGCACCAGGCTGGTCTTCGACGAAGAGGCTGAGATGGATCCTGCGGTGTATGAGTTCATCAACCGGCACAACGAGGCGCACATGAGAGCGGCGTCCGACTACCTGAGCGCCCACCCTGAGTACCGCCCCGACCTGATCATGGATGAGGTCTGACGCAGGGATTGGACCGTCGGGCCTCGGTCCTAGTGGGGCTTGGGAGCGGGCGCCGGCTTGGGGACGGGCGCAGGCCGGGGCTTGGGCGCCGGCTTCGGTACAGGCGGCGAGGTCGTGCCCGACTGAGAACCGCTGGCTGTCTGACTGCCGGTGGTGGCGCCGGTCGAGTTGCTCGCAGAGGACGGCTGGGTCGGAGCGGTGGCGGCGGAGCTGCCGGACGGCGCTGATCCGCTGGTGCCGGACGACCCCGTGGACCCCACCGTGCCGGTCGACGCCGTGCCCTGACTGGCCGTGGTCGATGGCTGACCGGGCCGCGGAGGGCGGGGGGCGGGCGTCGATGCCGTGCCCTGACCCGCGGTGGTAGACGTCTGACCCGGGCGCGGAGGTCGGGGAACCGACGTCGGGGTCGAGTCGGTCGGCTCGACGGTTCCCGTCGTCGGGCCGGCCGCCGGATGGCCGGCACCGTTCCCGGCCGTAGACCCGGCGGGGGTCTGGCTCCTGGAAACCGAGGCTCCCTCGTCGATGGCGTCCCGCCTGTGGGCCGGTCCGGTGTTTGCCGCAGACGACGTGCCTGCCCGGGTCGGCCAGGCAATCGCCTTGTTGCTCGCCGACGGGGAGGTGCGGGCTGGCGTCCGGGTTACCTGGTGGTGGTTCCCGGCGGCGGGCCGAGGCCCGCCGCCGGGTGCCAGAGCGGTCCGCCCGCCGCTCAGGGTTGCCGCCCCTGACCCGGAGCCGAGCGCCGGGGCCGTCCGCATGTCGACGGCCACCAGGCCCGCCAGCGCCGCCAGGAGCAGGGCCGCCGCGAACTGCGGGTGGGTGAGGGCCGCGAACGGCCCGTCCCCGCTGTTCTGGGTGACTGCCGTCATGCCTGCACCGAGTCCTCACGCCGGCCCTGGCCGGACAGCCACAGGGCCAGGAAGCCGGCGGCCCCGAGCGAGAGGCCGAGGAACAGCATCAGCTTGAGGTGGGTGGGCGCTCCTGTGAAGGGCAGCTGCGCTCCCTCGACGATCGTGGCCGGGCTGGGGGCGGTGAGCGTCTCACCCAGGACCTGGGCGGGGGCCGACACCGTTGCAGTGGCGTTGCCGACCGTGGAGTTGGCCGGCACGTTCAGCTGGCCCACGACGGCGGTGACCGTGTTGGTGAGCGACCCAGCGGTGGGTACCGGGTAAGAGTCCACGGTGAACTCGCAGGTGATCGAACCCTGCGGCTGCAGCGTGACGCCGATCACCTTGTCGGCGCACGAGACGTCGAAGGGGTCCTGACCGGGCCAGGCGTCCCGCACTGCGTTCACCGAAACCGCCACCGGGGAGGTGTTGGTGATGGTGGCCCGGAAGGGCACGTTCTCACCGACGGTGCTCTCGGTCTCGTTGCTGGACCAGTGGTCCGTGCCGTCGGCGTTGGTCGTCTTGACCACGGTGATCGAGAGGGGGACCGGAGTCACGTAGAAGGACCCGTGGCCCGCCCCGCCGGCAGGAACGACGACCGCCTGAGTGGCGGTGGTGGGGGAGGAGATCGTCGAGGCGATGGTGCCACAGCTGACGAACATGTAGCTGGCCGGGGCCGAGGCATCGAGCCCGTAGGTGCCGGCGGGAACGTTGGTTGCCCCCAGCTGGTCGGCAGCGGTGGCCAGCACCGTGGACCCGTTGAGCACGCTCAGCGAGCCGCCGTTGACGGCCTTGGTGGTCGGACTGCCGTTCGCACCGCACAGCAGGATCGAGCCATCGATGGTCTGGGGGGCGGGCGGGGGCGGCGTCAGGGGCTGAACGTAGAAGACGCCGCTACCGGCCCCTCCGGCGGGGACGGTGACGTTCTGCGACGCCGATGCCGGTGAGGAGATGGTCACCCCGCTCTGCCCGCAGGACACGAACTGGTACTGGGAGGGTGCGGTGGCGTTGAGGGCATAGATGCCGGCAGGAACCTGCATGCTGGCCAGCCGGTCCCGGGCGTTGGTCACCACCGAGGAGGAGGACAGAACGCTGATCGAGCCACCGTCGACAGCGCTGGTGGTCGGCGCACCCGTCGAGTCACAGAGCATGACCGAGCCCGAGATGGCCTGAACGGCAGGCGTGGTGACTGTCGAGCTGGAGCTGCCGTTGGCGGTGTTGGCCGGGTTTGCCGACTGGTGCACGGTCACGTCCACCGTGTCGGTGAGGGACTGGCCGGCGGCAGGAGCGTAGCCCGCCTCGGTGAAGTTGCAGACGATCGAGCCTCCGTTGGCTGTGAGCGTCTGGCCGACGATCGACGCTGTGCAGGTGGGGCTGAATGCCGCCTGGCTCGGCCACTGATCGGTGAGCGAGTCGATCACCACGGCCGTGGCGGAGTTGTTGGTCACCGTCGCCCGGAAGGGGACGTCCTGGCCGGCAGTTGCGGCGGTCTCCGACTGGCTCCAGTTGCCCGTGCCGTCAGCGTTGTTCTGCTTCAGGACGGAGATGGAGAGAGCGTTCGCTCCCGGCGTCGTCACCGTTGACGACGAGGTGGCGGACGTCGAGTTGACCGGGTTGCCGACCTGATGCACCGTGACGTCGACGGTGTCAGTGAGGGACTGACCGGCGGCCGGAGCGTAGTTGGTCTCGGTGAAGTTGCAGGTTATGGAATGACCGGCCGGGATGGTCTGGCCTATGACTGCCGAGTCGCAGGTCGGAGCAAAGGCGGCCTGGTTGGGCCACTGGTCGGTCAGCGTGTCGACCACCACGTCGGTGGAGGAGCTGTTGCTGATCGTCGCACGGAAGGGAACGGTCTCACCGGGGCCGGTGGCCGTCTCGTTCTGGCTCCAGTTGCCCGTGCCGTCGGCATTGTTCTCCTTCACGACGGTGATCGTGGGCTTCTGGACCGGCGGCGTGGTGAAGCAGTTGCCGCCGATGGCGGGGTTGAAGTCGTTGGTCTGGATGGAGTTGTCGCCATCGCCCGTGGCGCTGTAGTCGTTGATGCTCCTCGAGGCCTTCGTGGCCGAGCCGTGCTCGTCGTAGAAGTTCACGCACATCTGCGGGGGGATATCAGCGGCGCTCGCATAGGTGGCCTGGGCGCTCCACGTCCCGACGGGATAGCCGTTCTGCGTGTCGGAGCAGAGATCGGTGATGTGGCCCACGTAGTACTTGGGGACGAAGAAGTTGCCGGCCTTGCTCGCGAGGTAGCCGACAGGTGTGACCGGAGCAACGGTGGCGGCGGTGGGCGGGGTCCCGATCCACTGACTTGTGGTGACCGGGAAGGTAGGCAGGGTCTTACTGCCTGAGATACCCCACCAGCTCACGACGAAGCCGACGCCGTAGCGCTGCGAGCAGTTCGCCTGGGGACTGGTCTTGCTGTCGCCGTCGTCGTCAGGTCCCCACGACCATGAACCGTTGAGCGACACGGTGACGCTGCCATCGGCGTTGGTCACTGCCGATCCGGTGGCTCCTCCCGCCGGGTTGGCGGCGTTGGCCGACGCGGCGGCCATGCCGGTGGCTGCGACCATCGTGACGATGATCCCGACCAGGGAGATCAGGGCGGCCATCACCCGCGTCGCCAGGCTCCGAGACCCGTCCGGTCCCCGGAGCATGCTCCTTGCCCCTGCGATCGCGCTGTGAGCGCGCGCGGCAGCACTATTCAGCTGGCGGTGATGACGGCGACCAACGATCTTCCTGCGCATGACGTGACTCGCTCCCGTTCCTGGACTCGGGGCCGGTCCGGGGCCAAGCAGGCACCGGCCAGACCTCAACGTTCAGCCTCAGGGCGTCGGTTTCGCCACTCGCTCCCCCCGGACCACTTCAGCGACCAGTCTCGTCACCGGGGATCAAAGCTTCACCGCCTTGGCTCTGTGACGGTGAATGTAAACGTCACACCCCTCGTGCGGATCGGCCAAAGGTCCTATTCGCGGCGTCAGTGGTCGGATTGGACCCGGCCCGCTGCTGGCAGCACCTGGCCCAGGAGCTCACGCCTCGGTACTAGGCCAGCGGCGCCCCCACCCAGGCTGCGGAAAGCAAGCCCAGAAACTGGTTCTCCGGGGAGACTTACGGCGTCGCGGCCGGACAACCGACCGATCCGGCTTCGATGCTCGCAATGCTGGGGGTCGAGCTCGGCTGGTTCGGCTCTGAGGTGAGGTAGCCCTCCAGGACGCCGGATGGAGTGTGGACGAACCACGCCCCGCCCTGGGCAAACGACGTCGTGAGAGCCGAACCGTAGAGCTGACGGGCCCTCGCCAGGGTGTCTCCCACCCGCAGACCGGCGGAGGTGGCTACGTTCGCCGGTGAAAGGGTTTCGCCGTTGACCGACAGGGTGCTGTAGCCGACGAAGCGGCCTTTGAAGAAGAAGGCGGTGAGCATGGGCCACTGCGTGGACGTGTCGACGTCGCAGTTGGAGAGTCCGGTTCCCGGCTTCGTGCTCGTCATCGATCCCAGGAGTCCATCGAGGTCGGCGACGGCGGCGGCCTGGGTGGCCCCGAACTTGACGGAAGCCACCCCGTCTCCCCGCAGAACGATGGGGCCGGACGCGGGCTGGGGACCGGAGGACGACTGGGACGCCTGTCCCGGCGCCTCGCCAAGCGACCCGCTCTCCCAGAGGATCCTCGATGACACGCCGTCGGGCGCGATCGCGGCAATGGCGGTGCGGTCGGAGTAGCCGTTGCCGCTCCAGGTGTCGACGTAGATGGTCCCGTCGGACCCAAGGGCGATCCCGTCGGGTGAGAAGCCCCGGATCCCATGGAACAGACCGCCTTCGAAACTCGTGATGGTCCGGGTCTGGTGGGGGCTGATCGAGAGCACGCTCTGAACGCCCATGGCCAGCACACCGCCGTCGGGGGCCGTCACCAACCCGCCGTCGCCCCGGGGGTAGAGCTGCTTGGTCCCCGCAGGCTGGGTCAGCGTGCCGTCGGGGGTAACCATGAGAAGGGACTTCGTGGCGAACCCGGCGATGTAGAGGTTTCCCGTGGAGTCGAAGGCGATCCCGGTGGGACTGTCGGCCGAGCCGGCGGTGGCCGGGCCCCCTAGGCCGTAGAGACCCTGGTTGGGGCCCGGAGCTCCCACGACGGGCGTGAGGGTCCCGTCCGGCTGGAGGCGCAGGACCTGGGCACCAGTCGCGATGAACAGACGGCCGTCCGGTCCGAAGGTGACGTCGGAGGGGATGAAGGACGCCCGGGTCGCCGGGGTGCCGGCGGGGACGAAGCCCGAGCTGTCCGGGCTGCCTCCACCCGCCACCGTCCGGATGGACCCCGAGATCGATATGGAGCGCACCCGCCGGTTGCCCTGGTCGGCGAAATACAGGGTCCCGTCCGCGCCGACCGCCATGCCGGCCGGGCTGTTGACCGCCGCATGAGTGGCCGGACCGCCATCCCCCGAGAACCCGGCGTGCCCGGTTCCCGCCACCACGACGAACCGGCCGTCGGCGTGACGCTCGAGGATCTGCTGGCGGACCGGATCGGCGATGTAGAGGCCCCCGTCCCGGGCCACCGCCAACGCGGTCGGCCGAGCCGGCGCGACGGGCCCGGGCGAGGAGTCGGCCGGCCCTGGGGGCGCGATCACCTGGACCTGGGTGGTCCGCCCCCCCGAAGCCAGCACGCCGGCCACGGCCGAACCGCTGGCCACGACTACGGCCAGCGCGGCCACTCGGAGCCTCCGGCCGCGGCGGCGGCGCCAACGCCGTTCCAACTCTGCCCTCGGCGTCCTGGTGATCGGGGGGTCCTCGACCAGCCGGTGCCCCCACTGCGAGAGATCAGTCATTGCCCACCCTCTCCGGCTCCTCGCTCAGGACGTGACCCAGCCGGCGGCGGGCATCGGCCAATGTGGACGCCACCGTGCCCCGGCTGACCTTCATGGTCCGGGCCACCTCCGCCTCGGGGAGGTCGGCCACGTACCGCAGCACCACCGCAGTGCGCTGACGCAGTGGCAGCCGGCTCACGGCATCCCAGATCTCGCCGGCGGGCCCGGGCAGATCCTCGGGTGGACGGGACCGGGCCAGTAGGCGGCGCTCCAGGGCCGTCCGGCGCAGACGGCGCTTGGCGTAGTTGATGGCGACCCGGCGGACCCAGGCCTCCGGGGCCTCCATGGCACCGACCCGGGACCACCGGCCCAACGCCCGCAGGCATGCCTCGTCCACCGCCTCGGCCGCCAGCTCCAGGCTCCCGGTCAACGACACCAGGACGGCCACCAGCCGAGGGTGCGCGGACTGGTACCAGTCATCGAACTCGAGAGGGCCGCCGGCCACCACTCCCATACAAGTCACGAGCGGGGCGGAATGTTGGGCGGACGGGCATCGAGAAGCCGTCCCGCATGCCTGCTGGCAGATTTAACCTTGTCTTAAGGTTTCCGTGCCGGGCCCCGATAGCTGTTTCGGCAGCCGCGCCCTTCCGGACGATGAGCGACGTCCGGAGGGGCCCGGCCCGCCCGGCGGCCCGGCAGAGCCTCGTTCAACCGTCAGCCGTCGTAGAAGAAGGCCTCGTGCAGGCCGATCAATGTCCGCTCCCGCGGGCTGGTGGCCCGCTCGATCGCCTCCTCCGAGAGCTGGTTGGCGTCGACCGTGCGCCGGAGCCGCTGGGCCAGGTCCCGGCGGGCGTAGTGACATTGGACGAAGTACCGGCCGGGGTCACCGGGACCGGACGGCATTCGCCGGTGCCACACGTCCGACACGAACAGCACGACGTCCCCAGCGCTCGCCTCGAGCCAGACCGGCTCCCGGCCCTCCCACGTCAGCTCCGGGTTGTCCATCTCGTCGCGAGGCGGAGCCTGCCCGGAGCGATGGCTGCCGGGGATGACGGCGGTCGGACCCGCCTCCCGGGGACAGTCCATGAGCAGGAAGTGCGCCGCCACGGCGAAGATCGGGTACGGGATCCGGTCGTCCCACGGGATGCCGGCCGGACGGGGGACGTGCGGCCCCGAGTCGATGTGCCAGAACCGCCCGCCATGGCTGTTCTCCTCCGGCGGCTGGCGCCAGGCGGTGTTGGCGATGACGTGGCAGTCCGCCGCCAGCAGCGGCTCGACCACCTCCAGCACCGCAGGATGACCGATGGCCTGCTGCACCTCGCCGCTGCGGTTGAGCATCTCGTAGCGGAAGGGGACCCAGTGGGATGCCGGCCGGCCGGGGACGCGCTCGTCCGGGGCCCACTCGTCGAAGACCCGGTCGACGTCCTTGCGGAGTGACGCCACGTCCTCCGGGCTCAGGACACCGGGAACCACCGCCCATCCCTCTCTCTCCAGCTGCCGGGTGGCCTCCGGCGCCGGGTCCGACGAGATGCGCAGGTAACCGCCTTTACGGGAGATCATGCTGCCGAGTTTGGCCCAGCCCGACGCGCCGTGCCCCGCGGAAGCGCACCCCTCTGCCGAACTGTTCGGGCCTCCCGCCCGCCGATATTCGTACGTGGCTCCGGTACACGTGCTGATGGTCCTCGTCGTCCTGGTTGGGAGATCGGTTCTCTGCCGACGTATGTAGCGACAACAGTTGCAGAGTTGTGTACACTTAGGGCATGTTGCGTCCTGCAAGCTGGACCAACCCAGCGGGTGAGAGTCCCGCCCGGGTAATCGCCGGAGAGCCCGGTAGCAGGCCCCGGTCAGGCGTCGAGAGGCGTCGGGCTGAGCGGGGCGTCGAAAGCCTCTTTGGAG
>DASUHN010000171.1 GCA_036273495.1 Acidimicrobiales bacterium
CGTCGAGTTGATCGCCGACAGGGCGGACTGGGCGGCGGTGCACGCCGCCGACAGCGGGACGAGGCACGCCGCGCTCACCGCCGCCTGGTCGGCGGTCTGGGTGGCCTGGTCGGCGCCGAGCTTGGTCTGGGCGGCGGTCACGGCCGTCTGGGCCGAGGTGACGGCCTGCTGGGCGGAGGTGACGGCCGCCTGGGCCGCCGCCACCGCCGGGTTCGAGCCGCTGAGTGAGGCCACCGTGGCCTGGGCGTTGGCCAGGTTGGTCAGGTCCGTCCCCAGCACCCGGACGCCGAGCACGACGTTCTCCAGCTGGGTGACGGCGCCCCCGAGGTTGGCGGGGAGCTGCAGCCCGGTGCTCCCGAGCAGCTGGAGGAGGGTGCCGAGCGGCAGGGCGTCGAGGACGTTGGCCGGGAGGAGGTCGGACAGCTTGAGGGTGATCCCGGGCGAGGTCAGCTCCACGGCGCTGGTCGATCCCGAGGGCGTCACTGCCGTCTCGAGGCCGTGCTGGCCGAGACCGGCCGCCAGGCCGAGCGGAGCGGCCGTCAGAGAGCCGTTGAGGGCCCCCAGACGGGTCGTGGCGGTGCCGGCGCCCGCCTGGACGAGGTAGTTCACCAGGCCGACCGAGCCGCTGACCGCGCCCGCCGAGACCGGGACGGTGGCGTTACCGGACCGGGTGCCCTGGGCCGAGGTGTAGCTCACTCCCGGCGCGCTCTGGCCGAGGGCCGACAGGCTGCCCAGGCCGAGCGACGCCAGCAGGCTGGGGTAGGACCGGGCGCCGAGGGTCAGCGAGCCCAGGGACAGGGTGCGGTTGCCGCCCAGCGGATCGGTGACGTTCACCGCCGGCAGGGCCACGGTGATCGTGGACGCCCCCGTGTTGGCCGGCTGGGTGGCCGCCACTCCCGGGTAGAGGAAGGGCCCGGCCAGGAGCAGCGCCCCCGCCGTCAGGCACACTCCCGCCGTCCTCCGCTGGAACTTCCGTCCGCGCGCTGTCCCCATGAACTTTCGTCCTCCACTCCCAGGTTGGTCGATCCCTGTCCGCGACAGACGGTGTCGTCGCCGACCGCACCCAACCTGATACCGAAAGTGTCAAGACGCGACAAGGGCCCGTTCGGACCAATCCCGAACGGGCCCTTTCGGACTAGTCAGTCTGGTCTGCTACGTCGCGGTAACCATGATTTGGTCCGTGGTGGCCTCGCCGGCGCCGGTGGCGGGATCGATGACGGTGTTGCCGTCGGTCCCGTTCTGCGCCTTCACGCTCAACGACGACCCGGCGGAGAAGCCGGTGGTGGTGATCGTCACGTACTGGGAGGTGGCCGTGGTGACGGCCGCCCCCGCGGCGTCCGAGCAGGCCGCGCCCGTCACCGACACCGGCAGCGACGAGGTCACGCTCCAGTCACCCGAGTCGACGGTCGAGCAGTCGATGGCCGAGCTGTACTTGACGATGACCTGCTTGGTCGACGAGCTGGCCGTGGACCCGGCCTGCTGCATGGCCGGCGCCGCGCCGGCGGCGGTGGCCGCTGCGGAGATCACCTGGTCCCCGGCCGTCTGGCAGCTGGACGTCCCGCCGGCCGCGCACACCGTGTTGCTGTCCGACCCGGTGGCCGACTTGACGAGGGCAAAGTCCCCGGACGGCACCGCGTTGGCCAGCTCGACGTACACGGTCGTGCCGCTGCCCGAGGCGCCCGCCACGGAGTCGGCCGTCTGGGTCCCGGTCCCGTTGTTGGTCGTCCCGTAGGTGACGGTGAAGTCACCCTTGTCGAGGGTCGCGGCGTTGACGTTCTGGTTGTAGGTCACGGTGACCGTTTGACCCTGGGCCGTGGCGCTCTTGAACGCCGGCGCCCCACTGGACGTCGGAGCGGGGGCGGGGGCTATGCCCTGGCTCCCCGCCGTCTGGCCCCCGCCGGTGCTGCTGGCGGTGCTGTTGGTGTTGGCGGCGGCCCCGGTGCCCTCCTGGGTGCCCGCCGCCGACGGCGTCACCGGCGCCACCGCGTAGCAGTAGAGCGGAGCGGTGCCCGACGACGGGGCCGTGGTCGGGTCGTTGAACGTGTAGCTGTGGCCGCCTGCGGCCGAGCCGATGGTGAGGTCGGCCACGCCGCCGATCTTGGTCCACGACGTGCTGGTGGACGGCGCGGTCTGCGGTGAGGCCTGGCTCCCCATCGGCGCCGGCAGGGTGGGACACGTCGACGGTGCTCCGGTGAGGCCGCCGTTCGAGGACAGGGCCCGGTAGACGTTGTAACCGGTGACCTCGGGGCTCGGGGAGTCGATGAAGGCCAGGCTGACCCCGCCGGCGGCGGCGTTCTGCGTGGCGGTCACCGAACCGGGGGGCCCGGGGGCGATGTCGTTGAGGCAGAAGGTGCTCGTGGCTCCCGGCTGGTAGTTGCCCCCGACCTTGTCCCCGGCCGACAGCGCACCCTGGAACGCGGCCATCGTCGTCGCCGTGCACGACGCCACGAGGCCGTTGGAGGAGAACAGCTGGTAGGTGTCACCAGCGCTGAAGGTGTAGGTGCCGACGGAGGTGGTGAACGACTTCGCCGTGAACGACGTCACGCTGTCGGTCGGCGCCGTCGATCCCGCCCCGCCGCCGAAGGATCCGGCGGTGGCGGGGACCACGAAGGTCGTCGGGCCGCCGGCGCCGAACGGCACCGTCGGGCCGTTGCCCGCCCCCAGGCTCAGCTGGTCGTTGGAGGTCTTCTGGAACACCACCGGGACCACGCACTCACCCGGCGTGCCGTCGTTGGCCACGGTGAAGGACAGGGCGCCGCCGGACGGGTTGACGCCGTTGACCACGGTGGCGGGTGACGACTGCGCCGCCCCGTTCACCACGGTGATCGTCTCGTGGCTGACCGTGCCGGGCACGGCGGCGTTGCCCGACCCGCCGGGGTTGGTGCCGGCGAAGTCGTAGCTCCCGTTGGGGCTCTGCACGTTGGCGCAGTTGAACAGCACGATGTCGACGGCCTGGGTGCCCAGGTTGGCCACCTGGAACACGGCGTTGCCGTGGGTCGCCGCCGACGTGTTGACGGTCTGGGCCGCGGCGGGAGTCACCGTGTAGGTGGCGTTCGACGTCACGTTCTGCGCCGCCGCCTGGGCCTGCTGTGACGCGTTGTTGTCGACGGCCGAGGTGCCCCCGGCGATGTTCAGCGTCGTCAGGGTCCCCGACAGCGCCTTGATGGCGTTGGTGGTGGGGGTGCCGATGGAGTCGGTGGTCGCGGTCAGGTAGATGTCCTGGGGGTCACCGCCCCAAGGCCCGGCCGACAGCGCGTCGGCGAAGGACTGCCCCGACGCCAGGATCAGCGAGCTGGTCCCGAAGCTGTAGGTGGACTGCGCGTAGGTCGCCAGCTGAGCGGCGGTGTCGGTGCGGTCGGCGCCGGCGAACTGCTTGTCGACCTTGATGCCCAGGGCGGCCAGGGCCGTGTTGATGCCCGGGTTGATGGCGGCCGAGCCGCCCATGATCAGGACGTTCTGGATCTTGTCGCTGGTCAGGGTGCTCTGGGCCTGCGGGGACAGCGACGACCGGCTGCCGTCGGTGAGCACGATCGGGAACTTCTGCTTCCAGGCCAGCGGGCCCCCGGCCAGGGCATCGGGGAAGTTCTGCCCCGTCGCCAGGATGGCGGTCGGGTTGCCGCTCGCGCCCTTGCCCGGCGTCTGGCCCGACTGGGTGTCGACCATCTGGGCCGTGTCGTACCGGGTGGCGCCGCCGATGCGGCTCACCAGGTAGCCCTTGCTCTGCAGGTCCGACGACACGTCGGAACCGACGGCGGAGGTCCCGCCGAGGATGGTCACCTGGCGGATCGGCCCGGGCAGCAGCTTGCCCAGCGCCGTCGTCACCGTGGAGTACGCCGGGTCGGAGGCGGTCTGGGGCGTGAGCAGGATCGGCGCCCCGAGCTGGCCGGCGAGATAGTTGCCCGCCAGGGCGTCCGGGAAGTTGAGGCCCGTGGCCAGCACCACATTGTTGCCCGGAACCCCGGTCGGGTACTTGGCCTCGGCGATCATCGCCGAGGTCTGGTAGCGGTCGCTCCCCGCCACCCGGTTGACCGTGACGCTGGCGGTGGCGTGGGCGCCGAGGCCCACCGCCGACGCCACGCCGGCCATGGTCATGCCCGCCACCGCGGCAGCGACGATCCGCGCCGGCCTGCCCGACAGATGACTCATCGAACCTCCTCGAGGGGATGCGTGCGCCACACTGGCTGGACGCGCGCCATGAAGAGAGACCCCTCCGGCCACCCCGCGTCACAAATCGGACAAACCTCACCAAGCGTGCGCGCCCTCGCGCGATGAGGAACCCCGCCCCGTGGGAGTACGCCGTGGCCCTGGTGGCCTGCGGGGCCCTGACCATGGTGCTCACGCCCCTGGCGCTGGAGTTTGCCCTGCGGCGGGGGATCCTCGACTGGCCCGGGCCCGACAAGTCCCAGCGGGAGGCGGTCCCCTACCTGGGAGGGGTGGTGATCGTGGTGGCCTTCTCGGCCGTGGTGCTGGCCGCCGCCGCCTACCGTCCCTACGGGGCCGACCTCGGCGCCCTGGGGGTCACCCTCGGCCTCGGCCTCGGCCTGGCCCTCCTGGGCCTCGTCGACGACCTCCGGTCCCTTCCGATCCCTCCCCGCCTGGCCCTCGAGGCCGTAGCCGGCGTGGTCGTGTACCTCACCGGCACCCACGCCAACCTCCGGGGGGCCAACCATCCCCTGGACGCCGTGGTCACGGTGCTGTGGGTGGTGGGGGTGACCAACGCCTTCAACCTCCTCGACAATATGGACGGGCTGGCCGCCGGGGTGGCGGGGCTGTCGGCCCTGGCCCTGTTCACCGTGGGCGTGGTCAACCACCAGTACTTCGTCCCGCTGCTGGCCCTGGCCCTCGTCGGGTGCGCCGCCGGCTTCCTCCCCCACAACTTCTTCCCGGCGCGCATCTACATGGGGGACGCCGGCAGCCTGTTCATGGGCTTCGTGATCGCCGTTCTCTGCCTGCGCCTGCGGGCCCACGCCGGCCAGCAGGTGACCTTCGCCGTGCCGGTCCTGGTCCTGGCCGTGCCGATCTTCGACACCGCCCTCGTGGCCACCACCCGGGCCCTCAGGCGGACCAACCCGCTCCGGGGCGCCCGGGACCACGTCAGCCACCGCCTGGTGGCCCGGGGCCTGCCGCCGCGGCGGGCGGTGACCGTGATCTACCTGTTCACGGCCGCCACCGGGGCCCTGGCCGTCGGGGTGTCCCCGCTGGGACGGGCGCCGGCGTTCGCCGGGCTGGTGGCCGTGGCCGCCGCCTCTCTCGTGCTCGGCGTCCGGCTGGCCGGGATCCCCGCTTCTGGGACTGCGAGTAGAGGGCGGGCCGGGCACTAAGGAGATCGCCGGCGGACGCCGATATAGCGGACCGAATATGCCCTTCGCCCGAATTTCCCCGCTGGCAGGCCGCGCCCCCCTCCGCCGATGGGCGCGGGGGATCGGGTCGGTCGGACTCACCGCCGGCCTCGGAGCCGCCTCCCTCGGCCTGGCCGCCACCCCGGCCGCGGCCGCCGACCCGGCCCCGGGGGCCGCCCCCTCGGCCCCGGCCCCGCCGGTCCGCCAGTCCCCGCCGGCCCTGCCCGCCCATTCGGTGGTGCTCGGCCACGAGGCGGCGGGCCGGACCCTCGACCTCACCGTCTACCTGACCCCCTCCGATCCCGCCGGCCTGACCCAGCTGGCCGACGCCGTCTCCGACCCCACCAGCGCCCGGTACCACCGCTTCCTGCCGGCCGGCGCCTTCACGTCCCGGTTCGGGGCGTCGGCGGCCGAGGTCGGCCGGGTCCGCCAGGAGCTGCGGGCGGCCGGCATGCAGCCCGGCCCGCTTTCGCACAACCACATCTCGCTGTCGGTGCGGACCACGACCACCGGCGCCGAGCGGCTCTTCCACACCTCGATCCACTCCGTCCGGGCCTCGGGCCGGACGGCGTTCGCCAACACGACCACGGCCGTGCTGCCCGCCGGCGTCAGCGCCGTGGCCGGCCTCGACGATCTGGTCCGGGCCCACGACGACCTGGCCACGGCGGCGCCCCACTCGGCCGCCACCCTGCCCCCGACGCTGTGCTCGGCCACCGGTCAGCGGGCCTACGCCTACTCCCCGGCCCAGGTGGCCGCCGCCTACTCCTTCGGCGGGGCCTATGCCGTCGCCGACGGCACCGGGACCACTGTCGCGTTGATGGAGCTGGCCGACTACTCCGGGTCGGACCTGGCCACGTTCGAGTCCTGCCTGGGGCTGACCGGCCAGTCGGTCCAGCGCGTGCCCGTCGACGGCGGCGCCGCCGTCGGGGACGGGACCAGCGAGGCGACCTACGACATCGAGCAGGTGATGGCCACCGCCCCCGGCGCCGCTGTCCTGGTCTACGAGAGCACCAACGACGTGCAGGGCCTCCTGGACGTGTACACGCGCATGATCGCCGACGACCGCGCCGCGGTGATCAGCACCAGCTGGGGCCTGTGCGAGGCCCTCGACGACCCGACGCTGATGCACGCCGAGAACATCCTGTTCCAGCAGGCGGCGGTGCAGGGCCAGACGATCCTGGCCGCATCGGGGGACAGCGGATCAGAGGACTGCTACGCCGTCGACCAGGACCGCACCCTCCAGGTCGACGACCCCGCCTCCCAGCCCTACGTCACCGGGGTGGGCGGCACGACGCTCAGCTCCATCTCCCCCCGCACCGAGAGCGCGTGGAACAGCGGGGGCGGGGCCAGCGGCGGTGGCATCTCCGGCGTGTTCCCCATGCCCAGCTGGCAGCAGACCGCCGTCACCTCGGACTCGTCGGGCTCGCCCTGCGGGGCCCGCAGCGGGGACTGCCGGCAGGTGCCCGACGTCAGCGCCTCCGCCGACCCCGCCCACGGCTACGCCGGCTACTGCACCGCCGGTGACTGCTCGGGCTCGGGCTGGCGCTCCACCGGTGGCACCAGCCTGGCCGCGCCCCTGTGGGCGTCGGTCGTGGCCCTGGCCGACCAGGCCTGCCCCACCAACCATCGGGCCGGCTTCATCAACCCCGTCCTGTACAAGTCGGGGGCGGCGGCGGTGAACGACATCACCGTCGGGAGCAACGACCTCCTCGGCGTCCACGCCTTCAGCTTCCGGGCCGGCTCCGGCTACGACATGGCCACCGGGCTCGGCTCCCCGTCGGCCACGGCCCTGGTCCCCCTCCTGTGCGTGGCCGCCGCCACCTCGGGCTCTGGTACGGGCTCGGCTGGCTCGGGTGGTTCCGGCACCTCGCCGACCGGCGGCACGACCCCGCCGGCCCCCTCCCCGTCTCCCGCTCCCTCGCCTACCGGTGGCACCGCTCTGTCGGCCTACCGCTTCGTGGCCGCCGACGGCGGGGTGTTCAACTTCGGCTCCGCCGCCTACCTCGGCTCGGCCGGCGGGGTGGCCCTCAGGGCCCCGATCGTCGGGATGGCGGTGACGCCCGACGGCGCCGGCTACTGGCTGGTCGCCTCGGACGGTGGGGTCTTCAGCTACGGGGACGCCGCCTTCTACGGCTCCGCCGGCGCCCTGCACCTGTCCGCCCCGATCGTGGGCATGGCCGCCACGCCCGACGGCGCCGGCTACTGGCTGGTGGCCGCCGACGGCGGGATCTTCAACTACGGGGACGCCGCCTTCCACGGGTCGGCGGGCGGCCTCCACCTGGCCAAGCCGATCGTCGGGATGGCCGCCGACCCGGCCACGGGTGGCTACTGGCTCGTGGCGGCCGACGGCGGCATCTTCAGCTTCGGCGCCCCGTTCGACGGCTCGACCGGCGGGCTGCACCTGGCGGCGCCCATCGTCGGCATGTCCGCCCGCCCCGACGGCTCGGGCTACCGCTTCGTGGCCCGTGACGGCGGGATCTTCTCGTTCGGCTCCGCCGCCTTCTACGGCTCGACCGGCGCCCTGCACCTGGCGGCTCCGGTCGTCGGGATGTCGACGACGGCCGACGGGCTCGGATACTGGCTGGTGGCCGCCGACGGGGGAGTGTTCAGCTTCGGGGACGCCAGCTTCCTCGGCTCCACCGGTGGGCTGCACCTGGCTGCGCCGATCGTCGGCGTGGCCGCCGCCTGACCGTCACCGCCTGAGCGTCAGACCAGCACCTCCGCCGGCACCTCGGCGCTCACCATCTCGGGCGCGAACCGTCGCGGCAGGAAGCGCGGCGTCACGCGCGCCAGCGCCCACCCCGCCACCAGCACCGCCACGCCGCCGAAGATGTCGAGGACGTAGTGGTTGCCGGTGACGAGGATCGTCACCGTGGTCACGACGGGATCGGCCACCAGCAGCCATCTCACCCACCTCCGCCGCACCACCGGGTACAGCGCCAGGCACGCCCACAGCGCCCACGTGATGTGCAGGCTCGGCATGGCGGCAAACTGGTTCCCGGCGTCCTTCAGAAGCACCGTGTCCCAGCTCCCCAGGCCGCCTATCTGCTGCATCGTGTCGATGACGCCATAGCTAGAAGGGAGCATGCGCGGGGGCATCAACGGAAACAGGGCGAAGCACCCCAACGCCACCCCCGTCGACCACGCCAGCACGTCCCTCCAGGGCAGGTACCGCTCCGGGAACCTCTTGAACAGCCAGATCAGGCCCACCACCGGCATGACGAAGTGCACCGTGGCGTAGAACAGGTCGGACAGCTCGATGAGCAGGCGGCTGTGCAGCGCCCACGCCTGGATGGTGTGCTCCTGCAGGAGCCCCAGATCGTGCTCGACGCGCACCTGCGCCACGGCGTGGTGGTACGCCACCGGGCGGCTGGTCCCTGCCTTGTCGCTGGTCCACTCGTAGACGAGGTCGAACAGCGCGACATAGGCGAATTCGCGCCAGAACCGCAGACGCACCGGGCGGGCCCGCCATGCCTCCCACCTGCTCCGCACCGCGGCCGACCCCAACATGAACATCTGATGATGACACGCCCAACACCTCAAGACAGGGGTGTCATCTGACGAACCAAAGGGCGGAACGCACCACACGGCGGGAGTTACGCGCGGATGCCCTCCTCAAAGCTCTTTCGACTTCTGTCTGCCTGCGCGGTGGGCACCCTGGCGCTGGCGGCGTCCACGGCGCTGCCCGCTGCCGCCGACACCACGGACGCCTCGGTCACCGCCTCCGTCCCCTCGGCTGCGGCCCCCGCTGCCTCGCCCGCCTACTGGCTGCTCACCGACAACGGCGGGATCATGAGCTTCGGCGGGGTGCAGCTGTACGGCTCGGCCACCAACATCGGCGGGACCGTCGTCGGCATGGCCGGCTCCGCCGGCGGCCAGGGGTACTGGATCGCCTCGTCCAACGGCCGGGTCAGCGCCTTCGGCCACGCCCGGCCCCTCGGGTCGGTCATCGCCTTCTCCTCCAACCCGATCGTCGCCATCACCGCCACTCCTGACGGCGGCGGGTACTGGCTGGTCACCCGGATCGGCGGGGTCATCCCGTTCGGTGACGCCCACAACTACGGCTCGACGGCCGACCTCCACCTCCAGGCCCCCATCGTCGGCATGTCCACGACCCCGGACGGCCAGGGCTACCGCCTGGTGGCCTCCGACGGCGGGGTGTTCACCTTCGGGGACGCCGGCTTCCACGGCTCGACCGGGTCCCTCCGCCTCAACCGGCCCATCGTGGCCATGGACGGCACCGCCGACGGCGCCGGCTACTGGCTGGTCGCCTCCGACGGCGGGGTGTTCAGCTTCGGGGACGCCCCGTTCTACGGCTCCACCGGGAACCTGCGCCTGGTCTCCCCGATCGTCGGGATGTCCCGGGTGCCGGGCGGCACGGGCTACTGGCTCGCCGGCGCCGACGGAGGGGTGTTCGCCTTCGGCTCCGCCCCCTACCGCGGCTCGGTCGGCGGCATCCAGCTCCTCCACGGCGTGGTCGGCCTCGAGGAGGGCCCCGGCACCGGCCACGGCGTCGGGATCACCGCCAACGAGGGGCTCGGGCCCTATCCCTCGGGCAGCACCGGCTACGACATCTCCTGGCCCCAGTGCGGGAACGGCTTCCCCGGCCCCCACGCCGTGGGCATCGTCGGGGTGAACGACGGCCACGCCTTCTCCACCAACCCCTGCCTCGGGGAGGAGATCGCCTGGGCCGGCCCCGCCCACGGCCTGTACATGAACCTGAACAGCCCCAACGGCCCGTCCAACGGCCAGGGCGCCAGTGGAGGGGCGGGGAGCTGCAGCCCGTCGGACCCGACGTGCTGGTCGTACAACTACGGCTGGAACGCCGCGCTGTCGTCGGTGGCCACCGCCACCCAGACCGGGGGCATGGCCCAGCAGTGGTGGCTGGACGTCGAGACGGGCAACTTCTGGTCCGGCAACCAGCCCGCCAACGCCCGGGTCGTCCAGGGCGCCATCGACGCCCTCCACTCGCGGGGCCTGACCGTGGGCATCTACTCCACCCACTACCAGTGGGGCCTGATCACGGGCGACGCCTCGTTCGGCGTGCCGGTGTGGGTGCCGACGGGGATCGCCATGTCGAACCCCGGTTCGTGGTGCAACGGCTCCCACTCGTTCAACGGCGGCCCGGTCTGGATAATCCAGTACGGCGCCGGCAACTTCGACGGTGACTACGCCTGCTGAGTCACTTGAGGTGTAGCCCTCCCGGATTCGGGTAGACGTTGGGCAGCGCCGGATGCGATCTGGTCCGGCGCGGCCGTTTCGGCACGACCGACGGGCGTGGCGAGATGCGGCGGGGGTGCTTCGCTCGCTTTGGGCGGCGGGTCGGTCCGGCTCAGCCGGAGCCCGACCCGCCTTGCGCCCCCACCCCACCGATGGTGCCGCCGGGGCAGCGCAGGATGTGCGAGCACGACATCGAGATCGGCACGGTGAAGAACACCCCGGTGCTGGCAAAGCCCAGCGGGTGGTACGCGAGCGAGGCGATGCCCACGACCTCTCCGTTGTTGTTGAGCACCGGTCCCCCCTGACCGGCGGTTCCAACTGCGGCGTTGTCCTGGATGAGGTTGCTCGACACGTCGGCCACCGAGCCCTGGGTTATCGAGCCTCCCGCCGACCCCAGCCCCGAGATGGCGTATAGCTGGTCCCCGATGTGCAGACCCGGAGACTGGGGGGCAAAGTCCAGCTTCGCCAGGTTCGGCTGGTTCACGATGAGCAGGGCCAGGTCGTTCGGCGGGTCCCACGTCCACAGCTGGGCGCGCACGTCCTGGCCACCTTTGCGCACGAAGATCGCCGGGGCCGGTGTGTGGGTCGACGCCGCCACCGTCGTGTAGGACGTCACCATCAGCGACTGATGGCTGTCGGCCGCCACCACGAACGCCGATCCCACCGCCGGCTGGCCGCTGTCGTCCAGGGTGTGCACGAACCACACCGACGGGGACGCCTTCGAGAGCGTGTTGGCCAGCTGCCCGCCGCCCTGCTGCACCTTGAGGAGCGGCTCGAGGGCCTTCTCTATCTCCGCCTTGCCGTTGCTGGTCTCGTTCTGGATGGTCTGGCTGGCGGTCTTGAAGCGGTCGTCGAAGCCGTTGACGAAGGAGTCGACCCGCTGGTTCGACTTGTTCAGCTGGTAGCTGTAGTAGGCGAAGAGGACCGTCCCGCTGAACGCCGCCCCCACCGCCGCCGCCAGCACCAGGGCCACCAACCCCAGCACCGACCGGGGCAGGAGCCGTGACCGCCAGGTCTCGGGGTCCCGGGACACCCGGCGAACCGGCTGGGTGGGCAGGTCGACCGACATTGAGCCGGAAAGCTACCGGCCCGCCCTGGCATACCCTGGGTCGGTGACCGGCCCGCTCCCGTCGCCCGGAGCGCCCAGCCGCCCCTCGGGGGCCGTTCCGGTCCGGGATGCAGCCACCGTGATGCTCGTGCGGGACGGCGCCGACGGCATGGAGGTGTTCATGCTCCGGCGCAACCTCTCGTCGGTCTTCGTGGCCGGCGCCTACGTCTTCCCGGGCGGCGCCGTCGACGACTACGACCGCCACAGCGACCTCGGCCCGGTGTGCGCCGGGCGCACCGACGCCGAGGCCAGCGAGCTCCTCGGCATCCCCGAGGGCGGGCTGGCGTTCTGGGTTGCCGCCGTGCGGGAGTGCTTCGAGGAGGCCGGCGTCCTCCTCGCCTACGACCCCTCGGGCGCCGTCCTGTCCCTGGCCCGCCCCGAGGTCGAGGCCCGCTTCGTGGGCCACCGGCGCGCCATCGACACCGGCTCCGGCAGCCTCGTCGACGTCTGCGGGGAGGAGGACCTCCTGCTCGCCGTCGACCGCATCCACTACTTCAGCCACTGGATCACGCCGCTCGGCGCCCCCCGCCGCTACGACACCCGCTTCTTCGTCACCGCCGCCCCCGAGGAGCAGGTGCCCCTGCACGACAACCGCGAGACGATCGCCGGGCTGTGGGTGCGCCCCGCCGACGCCCTCGACCGCTACGAGGAGGGTGAGCTCGACCTCATCCTGCCCACGATCCGCAACCTCGAGGCCATCGGCCGCTTCGACCGCAGCGAGGACCTGCTCGCCGCCGCCGCGGCCATCGAGTCGGTGCCCGCCATCCTCCCCCGCGTCGTCTCGGACGGACACGGCATGCGGATCGTGCTACCAGGCGACCCCGCCTACGAACACCTGGGCGAAGGTGCCTCCCTCCCCCCCGGCTCCCCCCTCCCCGGCCAGCGGGGCGGCCCGGCCGTTCCCTGAGAGATGCCCGACCTCACGCCCGGCGCCGTCGTCCCCGTCTCACCGCTGGTCCGCCGGGTCCTGTGCGACAACCCGAGCATCTTCACCGGCCCCGGCACCAACACCTATCTCATCGGCTCCGAGCAGCTGGCGGTCATCGACCCCGGGCCCGTCGACGAGGGCCACCTCGACGCCGTGGCCGCCGCCGGCGCCGGCCGCATCCGCTGGATCTTCGCTACCCACACCCATCCCGATCATTCCCCCGGAGCCGCCGGCCTGGCCCAGCGGACCGGCGCCGAGGTCCTCGGCTACGACGCCCGGGACGACTTCGAGCCCGACACCGAGATCGGCGACGGCTGGACCCTCGACACCAAGGAGTTCCGACTCCGGACCGTGCACACCCCCGGCCACGCCTCCAACCACCTCTGCTTCCTGCTGGACAACGAGCGGGCCCTGTTCTCCGGGGACCACATCATGAACGGGTCCACCGTGATCATCCGCCCCCCCGACGGGGACATGGCGGCGTACATGGAGGCCCTGG
Source organism: Acidimicrobiales bacterium (assembly GCA_036273495.1). Lineage (NCBI taxonomy): Bacteria > Bacillati > Actinomycetota > Acidimicrobiia > Acidimicrobiales > Acidimicrobiales bacterium. The sequence continues at coordinate 13,095 of DASUHN010000171.1, forward strand.
CCCGGCTCGAGACCCTCCGCCCCCCGGTCCTGTCGATCGTCCCCGGCCACGGAGACGTGATCGACGACCCCCCGGCCAAGGTCCGGGAGTACATGGCCCACCGCCGGGCCCGGGAGGAGACGATCTTCTCCGCTCTCGCCGGCGCCGGCCGGGCCACGGTCGAGGAGCTGGTCCCGATCGTCTACGCCGAGGTCGACGAGGAGCACCAGGCCATCGCCCGGTACTCCCTCTGGGCCCACCTCCGGAAGCTGGCCGGCGACGGCCGGGTCACCGCATCCGACCTCGACGACCTCGCCACGACCTGGTCCCCTCTGAAGCAGCCCAGGTAGGCGCCCCGGACGGCACCCCCCGGACGGCACCCCCGGCAGGCACCCCCCGGCAGGCACCCCCGGACGGCACCCCGGCCCCGCCGTCCGACGGGGCTCCCCCCGGCCCCCCCGAAAAACAAAAGTGACCTGCCGTATGAGAACTTTCAGGTAAAGCACGCCAAATCCCACGAGGCGCGGCGAAAACGGGAGCTCCAGCCGCTGATCGTGGTCGCTCCGGCCGCTTTACGAGTCCGGCCGTGCACGTTCGGTGGGATTCCGCCGGCCTTACTCGAACTTTCACATACGGCAGCCCATTTTGTATTTCGGGAGGTGGGGGGAGCCCTCCCGCCCTCTTCACTTTTCGGCCGCGCCACCATAAGGTACGAAAAGCCATGAAAAGGGCGCACAGCAGAATCGGGCACTTTGCAACAGCTGCGACCCTGCCCGTGCTGCTGGCACTTGCTGGGTGCGGGTCGGCCAAGCCAGCCCCGACGACCCAGGCGACCGTCCCAACCTCGACCATCTCCGCAACCGCGTCCTACGCCGTCCCCAACCGGATCACGGTGGCTTACGTCCAGCGCGTCCTGAACGAACTGGAGTCGATCGATGCACAAGCGACGCGGCAGATCCTGACCTCCCGGACCTTCGGCCAGAGCGCCGCACTCGACCTACGTGCCACGTTCGGGGAT
>DASUHN010000172.1 GCA_036273495.1 Acidimicrobiales bacterium
CCCCCAACACCCGTCCGACGAGGCGACCGGCGCCAGACCGGGACGCGACCAACCGTTTCTTGGAGACGGCGCGCCGGATGGCCAGCTCGTTCTCGCCGCCGTCAGCGGGGCGCAGAGACCCGGGGGACGCGCTGATCGACCTGCTCGGGTTCGCTGAGCAGGTGGTCCGCTCACAGCCCCCGCGGCCGTTCGAGCCGTTGGCGTTCCCACGACTTCTCGACCTGGTCGAACGACGGAAAGACGGGGCGTTTCCGCCCGAGACGTGAGCCAGAGAGCACAGCTCGGAGACCTGGCGTCGAAGATCGCCAGGGTTCACGAGCTCCTCGAGTCCATGCGGGCCCCTCATCAGTTCGGTGGCGCAATAGCCCTCGCCTGGTACCGGAACCCGCGGGCGACGACCGACATCGACCTGAACGTCACGCTGGCGCCTGAGCAAGCGGACCCGGTCCTCGGGGCGCTGGGGCACCTGGGCGTGACGGTCACGGCTGCGGATCGGACGTCGATCCGGCGCGACGGACAGGCACGCCTGATCTGGGACCGGTCCTACCTGGACGTCTTCTTCGCCACCTTCGAGCTGCACCACGATATGGCGGACGAAGCCCGCTCGGTCCGGTTCGGCCCGATCGACATCCCGATCCTGTCCCCTGAGCACCTGATCATCTGCAAGGCCGTGTTCGACCGACCGAAGGACTGGGTCGACATCGACGAGATGGTCACTTGGGGCACCCGGGTCGACGGGGCTCGGGTCCTCGACTGGGTGGAACAGATCCTCGGGCCGGATTCGGAGCAGTACCGGCGTCTGGCCGGGCTCCTCTGAACCCGGGGAGCCGAGAAGCTTGCCCGCTCGGCTCGCGTGGGGGCAGGAGGCGGCTGCGGGGGAGGGGCGGCTTCGCCCAGACTGAGTCCAGTGAGCGACGAGGGGGCGGTGCCGGACCCGGGCCTGCTGGCGGGGCGCTACCGACTGGGCGCGCGCATCGGGGCGGGCGGGATGGCGGAGGTGTTCCGGGCCGAGGACACCCGCCTGGGCCGGGCCGTGGCGGTCAAGATCCTCCGTCCCGAGCTGGCCACGGACCCGGCGTTCCGGGAGCGCTTCGAGGGGGAGGCCCGGGCCGCGGCCCGGCTGTCGCACCGCCACGTGGTGGCGGTCTTCGACGTCGGCGAGGCACACGACGACCGCCCGTTCATCGTGATGGAGCTGGTGGGCGGCGGCAGCCTGGCGGAGCGGCTGCGATCCGGTGCCCTGCCCGAGGCCGAGGCCGTGCGCTTGACCCTCCAGCTGCTCGACGCCCTGGACGCCGCCCACGCCGCCGGCATCGTCCACCGGGACATCAAGCCGGGGAACATCCTGTTCTCCCCGGACGGGACCGCCAAGGTGGCCGACTTCGGGATAGCCAAGGCGCTGGTCCCCGACGCCGGCAGCTCGGACCTGACGACGACCAGCAAGGTGATCGGCACGCCCCGCTACCTGCCGCCCGAGCGGGCCGAGGGGCGCCCCGCCACCGTCCAGTCCGACCTGTGGGGCGCGGGCGTCGTCCTCCACGAGTCCCTGGCGGGGGCCTATCCGTTCCCCGGGGACACCCCGCTGGCGGCGGTGGTGGCGGCCCAGCGGGGCCTGTCCACTCCGCTGGTGGTGTCCCGTCCCGACGTGAGCCCCGCCGTGGCGGCGGTGGCGGCGCGGGCGCTGGCTCCGGACCCCTCCAGCCGTTACGCCTCGGCCGCCCAGATGGCCCGGGAGCTCGGGGACGCGGCCGCGACGGTCGGCGCCGCCACCGCCGTCATGGACCCGCTACCGCCGGTGGGAGACGAGGCCGCGGCCACGACCCGCGTGGCCTGGGCCCCGGACGAGGGACCCCCTCCGCCGCCGGGACGGCGCGGGTGGAGCCGACCGGGCGTGCCCTGGTGGCGCCGGCCTGCGGTCGCCGCCATCAGTGCCGTGGCCCTTGCCGTCCTGCTGTTGGTGCTGCTCTGGCCCGGCGGAGGCCCGGCCCGGCAGCCGGGCCGCTCGACCACTACCTCGACCACCCGGCTGGCCACCCCGGTCACCGCCCCCCCGTCCACTACGACGACCACGGGCTGCGCCGCCCTCCAGGCCCAGCGCCAGGCGCTCGATCAACAGCAGAAGGACCTTCCGAAGGGCCCGGCGGGTGGCGCCGCCAAGCACGCCCTGGACGATCAGCGGCATGTCCTCGACCAGCAGATCCAGCAGCTGTGCGGGCCCGGTGGGGGCAACGGAGGCTGACCGCCCGAGGCGCCTCCAGCCCGCTTCGTCCTCCTGCTGACCGCCACACCCTCCTCGTACCCTATGGGAACGGATGTTCGATTCCCTCGTGGTCGGGAGGTGGCATGGACCAATCAACCTCTGATGACGACCCGGCGCCGATGTTCGACGCCGGGCCCTGGCTCGTCCGCCGGCGGCGGTCCCTCGAGAGCGGGGAGGCCGCCTGGCTCGACGCCCTGGCCAGCTTCGACCAGGCCGAGGGCTGGAAGCAGGACGGGCGGCTGTCCTGCGCCCATTGGCTGATGGCCAGCTGCAAGATGGGCCGCTCCACCGCCTACGAGAAGGTGCGGG
>DASUHN010000173.1 GCA_036273495.1 Acidimicrobiales bacterium
GCCGTGCACGTGGCTCCGGATGGCGTAGTACACGGCCAGGGGGACCAGCGCCCCGCCCACCAGGCTCGGCGCCATCGCCCGCGGGGAGGGGGCACCGGGCTCCCAGACCTCCCCCTCCTCCGAAGGAGCCTCGGCTGCCTCGAGGTGCCCTGTTGCCATCGCGATCGGCCCCCCTCGGCCCGTGCCCCGATGTGACCTGTGCAACATACCGTCAGCCTTGACGGTTTTTCCACTCCCGTGATTCGATGAGGCGATGACGACCCGGCGCTCTCGGTCCTCGGCGGCCACCGCCGGGCCCGCCCGGCGCCGGCGCCAGAGCGAGCGTCGGGCCGAGGGCCAGCAGCGGGTGCTCCAGGCGGCGGTGGAGTGCCTGGCCGAGCTCGGCTACGCCCGCACGAGCACGGTCGAGGTGGTCCGCCGGGCCCGGGTGTCACGCGGCGCCCTCTTGCACTACTACCGCTCCAAGGCCGAGCTGCTTCTGGCCGCCCTGTCCCATCTCTTCGCCCTGCGCATCGGCGAGTTCCAGGCCGTTATGGCGGAGGTCGAGCCCGGCCCGGCCCGTCTCGACGCCGCCATCGCCCTGCTGTGGGCGATGTTCCGAGGCCCGTCGTTCGCGGCGTGGGTCGAGCTCCGGGTGGCGGCCCGCACCGAGCCCGGCCTCGCCGATTCGCTTCCCGCCCTCGAGGAGTCGTTCTACGCCGCCTGCACCCGCGTGTTCGTCGAGACGTTTCCGGAGGCGGGCCAGGCGCAGGTCGGCCCCGAACGGGTCCTGCGCCTCGTGTTCTCGATCCTGGAGGGGGCGGCCCTGCAGAGCCTCCTCCCCGGGGACGATCCGCTGGGGGCGGACGAGGTCGTCGACCTCCTCCGCGCCGGCGCCCACCGCATGTTCTCTCCCGTGGAGGTCAGCTGATGACAACCGTGCTACCCGCCGCTTCCGCCGCAGCGGAGTCCGGCGAGGAGACCCTGACCGCTCCGGAGGCGAGCGCCTATCAGGCCCTTCTGGACCGTCTCAACCGGCAGTCCGTAGATCGGCACTACGAGGCCTACACCGACGTCGAGTGGGACGCGCCCGAGATGCAGATCGACCCGGCCGACCCCCGCTGGGAGCTGAACCCCGATCTCGACCCCCTGGCCGCCACGGGGTGGTACCAGGGCCTGTCCCAGGAGCAGCGGGCCCGCCTCGGGCTGGAGATGGTGGCCAGCAAGATGAAGCTCGGTCTGCAGTTCGAGAGCATCCTCAAGCGGGGCCTGCTGGAGTACGCCGCGACTCTCCCGAACTTCTCCTCGGAGTTCCGGTACGCCTACCACGAGCTCATCGAGGAGGCCCACCACTCCTTGATGTTCCAGGAGTTCGTGAATCGCAGCGGCTTCGACGCCCGGGGGCTGGGACCCGCCGACCTGGCCGCCGTCCGGTTCATCATCCGGCTGGGACGGAGGTTCCCGGAGCTCTTCTTCTTCTTCGTGCTGGGGGGCGAGGACCCGATCGACCACGTGCAGCGCCGGGCCCTGCGTTCCGGGGAGGCGATCCACCCCCTCCTCGAGCGGATCATGCGGATCCACGTCACCGAGGAGGCCCGGCACCTGTCCTTTGCCCGGCACTACCTGAAGCAGCGCGTCCCGCGCCTCAATCCCGTCCGGCGTGTGATCCTGTCGGTCGGGACGCCGCTGATCCTCGGTGGCATGGCCCAGATGATGCTGCTGCCGTCACGCCAGATCCGGCGCCGCCACGAGATCCCGCCCGCCGTCATCCGCGAGGCGTACCTCGACAACCCGGCCCACCGCACCGAGACCATCGCCTCGCTCCGCAAGGTCCGGACCCTGGCCGAGGAGCTGTCCCTGCTCGGCCCCCTTCCCCGCCGGCTGTGGAAGGCGCTCGGACTCTGGGGCGGCCCGAAGCAGTAGCGCGGCGCGGGCGACCTAGGGTCGCGCCCGACCCTCATGCCGTTCGTCGCCTCCGCCCCTGTGCTCTCCGCCGGCTCCACCCCGCTCGGTGGGCCCAACGGGCCGAGCCTGCCCGACAGCCTCTTGCACCGTCTCGGCATCTCGCCGCCGGTCCACCTTCACCAGCTGCTCA
>DASUHN010000174.1 GCA_036273495.1 Acidimicrobiales bacterium
ACCTCCTGCTGGTACGAGCCCCCCATGGCGGAGCGGTTGGTCTGGCCGACGATGGCGACCACGGGCACGTGGTCGAGAAGGGCGTCGTACAGCCCGTTCAGCAGGTGGATGGCGCCGGGCCCGGACGTGGCCATGCACACGCCGACCCGGGACGAGAACTTGGCGTAGCCCACCGCCTCGAAGGCGGCCATCTCCTCGTGTCGGGCCTGGATGAACTTCGGGTCGTTCCCCGCCCGCCCGAAGGCGGCCAGGACACCGTTGATGCCGTCCCCCGGGTAGGCGAAGACCTTGTCCACGCCCCATTGCCGGAGTCGCTCGAGGAGGTGGTCGCTGACGGTCTCTCCCATGGCGTACCTCTTTTCCGCCCTCCAGCCCCCACAATCACGGCCGGTCGGCCGGAGTCCCGTCGTTCCGGCCCCGGTACGGTCGAGGCGTGCCTTCCGACGCGCAGATCGTCGCCGCCCTGGAACGGGTGACGACGGCCCTGCCGGGGGGCGGCGAGAGCCGGCCCGGACAGGTCGTCATGGCTCTCGCCGTCGCCAATGCCGTCCGCTCCAGGCGCCATCTCGTCGTTCAGGCGGGAACCGGGACGGGGAAGTCGCTGGGCTATCTGGTCCCGCTGCTCCTTCTCGGCCGCACCGTGGTCGTCGCCACGGAGACCATGGCGGCGGGCTAAACGTACGATCCTACGCAGGATCCTGCGTTAGAGTGAGTGGCATGCGGCAGCCCGAGAAGACCTTCCAGGCGACGGACGTGGCTCGCCGGAGCCGGGAGGTGCTGGACTCGGCTCGGGCCGGCGGAACCCTGATCCGGGACAAGGACGGGGTGGTCCTGCTCCTGGCCCTGGCCGAAGACGTGGCCCGCCAGGACGAGCTAACCGTCATCGCCGCCGACTTTCTCCGCCTGCAGCGGGCGCTGGCTACAGAGGCCCCTGATGTGGGCGCCTATGGAGGCTTCGGCTGGGTCTCGGTCTTCGGTCGCGACGACCAGCGACGCTTCGGCTTCGAGCTGGAGGCACCGCTGCTCCTCGCCTTGTCCGGGGGCCCCATCCAGGCGCTGCGCGACCTCATCGACGACTGGAAGGCGACCGCCGAGGTCTGGACCGACGAGGCCCTCCGGGAGGAGTTGTCCGTGGCGCTCGAGGAGCCCTTGTACGACTCGTCGCTCTAGCGGGTGGCCCCGCCCCGCAAAGGACGCGCCCGATCGGACCCCAAGCAGCCTTGGGCCCTCAAGCCGGCCTCGGCCCGGGCACACAAGGAGTGGGGCGAGGCCGTGGCAGCCGAGCCCAATCTGATGATGGCCGAACGGGACCGGCTGCAGCAGCGGCCGATGGACCGCAGCCCCAATCCTCGCCGCACCGGACCGTTGGCGGGCCCGTTGGCCACCCGGCGCATCGGCAAGAAGGTCCTGCCGCAATGGCAACACCAGCTCACGGGCGCCGGGCGCATCTGGTACTGCCCGGACAAGGACGACAGAGTCGTATGGGTCACCAAGGTCAGCGTGACCCATCCCAAGGCGACGCAATGAGGTCCGCCGGGTCCGCAGCCGGCCCGGACATCAGCTCCCATCGCGCGCCAACACGCTCGAAGCGGTACCAGTAGCCGGCCCGGCCGAGCCGGAGCTGCCCACCTCCATCGGCGAAGGTCACGCGGTTGGCTCGGACCTGCACGGGCCCCATCCGGCCGCAAGCTGACCGCGCCTCATCGAGAGACTCCCCATCGGGTGTGCAGGAATCTCTCAGGACCCCGACGGCGTCAGCACCCCCGAGCTTCCACGCGGCGCTGAGACGGCCCAGCTCCGCGGCCCGCATACCGGCGGCCGCCGCCAGGGAACCGACCGCGCCCGGGCCCCGCCGATCATGAGCCTCGGCTGCCCTGCGGGCCAGATCGAGCGAAGGATCGAGGTGCAGGCCTCCGTCTCCCTGCCCGACGCAGATCTCCCACGCCCGGCGCGTGGCGTCAGCAACCAGCTCGGACAGGTCCGACCTGCGCACCCGGGAGCCGGGTTCCGGATCCACGGCAAGCGGGACGGGATCACCGGGATGAGATGGCGGTAACGGAATCCTCGGCAACGACGTCGCTGTGCCCCGTTGGGCGTAGGCGTCGCGGGCCGCTACCCCGGAGTCGACGAGGCGCGCAATCGGCGCCAGCCCGGCCGATAGCCGCCGGTCGGCGGAGCCCCGGCGGCGGAGCCGCAGTGCGCCCATCACCTCCTCGCGTGCCCGGCCGCGCAGGGTCAAGAGGGCAAAGGGGTCTGCGTCGAGGACGTCGGCCATCAGGTACACGACGGCAGCCGCGTGCTTGCACGGGTCGGCCCAGTCGGGACAAGAGCAGCGCGGGCCCAGCTCCCCGGGGCCCGGAAGCAGCTCGACGCCAACGGAGCCGGCATCGGCTACCACTTCGGGGGGCAGCTCACCGTCGAGTAGGGCGGCGGTATGTCCGGCCCGCGCCGCCACCGCGTCGAGGAGCCGGTCCCACTCGGCGTCCCTCAGAACCCGGACCCGCACATTCACCTGGTAGGGCTGACGGCGCGAACCGTGCACGGCGGCGCGAATGACACCCGGCGCCACCTCGAGCGGACCCACGCGGCCGGCCCGCGCGTAGGTGCGCCCCCGGGGCAAGCGGTTGGGATCGAGGCGGGCGCGCTCCTCCAGCGCCTCGATCCAGGCCTGGCCCCACCACGAGGTGCCGAAGGCGCGGCGTCTTCCGGTCGGGCGGGGACGGCGTCCGACCGCGGTCATCGCGAGGTCATCTCGCACTCCCGAGGGAGACGAGCGCGGAGAGGTCGTCGTTGGACAGCTCGCTGATCCAGCCCTCCCCTGCCCCCACCACCCGATCCGCCAGCTCCCGCTTGGAGGCCAGCAGGGCGGCGATACGGTCCTCCAGGGTGCCCTCGGTGACCAGCCGGTGGATCTGCACCGGCCGGTCCTGGCCGATGCGATAGGCCCGGTCGGAAGCCTGATCCTCGACCGCCGGGTTCCACCAGCGGTCGTAGTGGATGACGTGGGTGGCCCGGGTGAGATTGAGCCCGACCCCGCCGGCCTTGAGCGAGAGCAGGAAGACAGCTACCTCACCCGCCTGGAAGGAGGCCACCATCTTCTCCCGGTTGGCCGCCGAGACCTTGCCCTGCAACAGCATCGAGGAGACGCCGCGCCCGCCCAGGTGCGATTCGATGAGCGCGGCCATCTGCACGTACTGGGTGAACACCAGCACCGATTCCCCCTCGTCGACGATGACGTCCACCAGCTCGTCGAGGGCCGCCAGCTTGCCCGACCGGCCCGCGAGGGGAGTTCGCTGCCGAAGGTACTGGGCGGGATGGTTGCAGACCTGCTTCAGGGCGGTCAGGAGCTTGAGCACCAGGCCCCGTCTCGCCATCCCCTCGGCCATCTCGACCTGCGCCATGGTCTCCCGCACCACCGCCTCGTAGAGCGTCGTCTGCTCGACGGTGAGGGGAACGACGACATCGGTCTCGGTCTTGGGCGGAAGCTCGGGAGCGATGCCGGGGTCGCTCTTGCGCCGCCGCAGCAGGAACGGCCGCACCGTACGCGCCAGGCGTTCGGTGATCTCGGGGTCCCCGCCGCGCTCGACTGGTACCGCTACCTGGCGCCGGAACCGGTCCAGCGGTCCCAGAAGACCGGGCGTGGTCCAGTCGAGGATCGACCAGAGCTCGGAGAGCCGGTTCTCGACGGGTGTGCCGGTGAGAGCGATACGCGCCTGGGCTGGCAGGCCCCGGAGGGCGCGAGCGGTGCTCGACAGCGGGTTCTTGGCGTGCTGGGCCTCGTCGGCCACCACCAGACCCCAGTCGATCACGCGGAGCGATTCCAGGTCGCGCCTCATGACGCCGTAGGTCACGAGGACCACCTCGCCAGGAGCGACCTTCTCCAGGTGTCGCCCTCCGCCGTGGAAGCGGCGCACGGGCACCTCAGGGGCGAAGCGGCCCAGCTCCCGTTCCCAGTTGCCGAGCAGCGACGTGGGACACACGACCAGGGTGGGCAGCCCCGCGGTTCCCCGAGCCCCGCTGCGCCCACCCGCCGAACCCTTGCGTGACAGGTGGAGGGCTATCACCTGGACCGTCTTGCCCAGCCCCATGTCGTCGGCCAGGCAGCCACCCAGGCCGAGCTCGGCCATCTCCGACAACCAGGCCAGGCCGCGCAGCTGGTAGGGCCGCAGCGTGGCGGTGAGCCCCAGGGGGGCTTCGCCCACTCGGTTGGTACCGGCAGCGGCCCCGAGCCGGGCGGCCAGGTCGGCCAGGGGTCCGTCGGCCGAGACGGCCACCCGTTCACCGTCGACCTCGACATCTCCCGCCAGAGCGGCAGCCAGGGCCTCGGCTCCGGACATCCGTGGGGGGCGGCGCCGCTGCAAGCGGGCCAGAAGAGCGGGATCCACGGTGACCCACCGGCCCCGCAGGCGCACGACCGGGCGCTTGGCCTCGGCCACCTGGGCCAACTCGTCATGGGAAAGAACCTGGCCGCCCAGGGCGACCTGCCAACGGAACTCCACGAGGGAGCTCAGGTCCAGTCCCGCCTTGGTGACCGACCCCGGGCTCGGCGTGGGTCCGACGACCGCCCGGAGCGTGAGCTGGTCCTGGCCGAGCTCGGCGGGCCAAAGCACCTCGATGCCTGCCCCCGCTAGGCCGTCCGCGACGGCTCCCGACAGGAGGTCCCCGGCCGCGGTGTCGTCGAGGACCAGCGATTCGGGCCGAGCCTCGTCGAGCAGCCGCTTCAGCGGTGGCCAGACCTGGGCGCCACGCCGGAGGGCCAGGAATAGATCGGCGTCGACGACGTCTCCCATCCGGGCCAGCACGGCCGCCGGCGCATCCCAAAGGTGGGCGGCGTCCACGACGAGGGAGGCGTCGACCGTGCTGCGCAGCTGGACCGTGGCACGGAGCTCACCGCCAGGCCCGTCCGGGAACTCGAGGCGCAAGCCGGGGCGGGCCCCCGAGTCGAGCGTGCGATCGGCGGTGGCCAGCCACTCCGCCAGGTCGGTGACATCGACGGGATCCGAGCTGGCAAACGCCGGGTCGGCCACGGTGAGCGCCGCCGCGGGGCTGCGCACCAGCGCGTCGGCCAGGGCGTCCCAGAGATCCCGGACCAGCGAGTCGGCCGACCGGATACGCGCCGGTGTGGAGCCGGCGATGGGAATGGCGTGCGCCTCGGGCGGGAAGGCCGCCGCCAGCTGGGCCAGCCGGTCCAGATCCGCGGCATCGAGGGGGCCGACCCGCCAAGCGTCCCATCCCCCCGGGCTGGCGGCGGGCACGAGCCGGCCCCGAGAGATGAGATCGAAGCCCAGACGAGCCGCGCTGACCCATGCCGCGGCCGCAGGGGCGAGTGGGGCAGGGGGGTCGGCCAGCCAGCCCACTGCATCGGCCATCGGCATGAAAAGCGCCGGTACCCGCCGGCGCCGGACCGTGGTCCCGGCCGGGAGCAACAGCTCGAGCTCCCCCCCTTGTCGTGGCGACGTCGGCTTGCCCGACGGTGGGGGCCACAGCGCCAGAAAGCCCGTACGGGGTGGATCGCCGGGCACAAAGACAACGCCTCCGGCCGTCCGCTCCGCCACGGACCGACCGTACCGGCAGGGCCCGGGCGGAAGGCGGATGTACCGCCGCCGGGCAGTCACGACTCGGTTCCGCCACGATGCCCCCGTTACCCTCCGACGGGTGCCCTCCGACGCCGACATCGTGGCTGCCCTTCGGCGGGTGACGGTCGCACTCCCGGGCGGCGGAGAGGAGCGGCCCGGACAGGTCGAAATGGCTCTGGCCGTTGCCAACGCGATCCGCACGAAGCGCCACCTGATCGTGCAAGCCGGGACGGGCACCGGCAAGTCTCTCGGCTACCTCGTCCCCTCGATACTGCTAGGTGCAACTTTTGTGGTCGCCACCGCCACCAAGGCCCTCCAGGACCAGCTGGCCCACCGCGACCTGCCGTTCCTGGCCGAGCATCTCCCCGCTCCGTTCACGTGGGCCGTCCTCAAGGGACGGAGCAACTACCTGTGCCGCCAGCGCGCCGCCGAGGCGACGAGCGCGCCCGAGGAGCTGGGCCTCGAGGAGGGTGGGGACCGCCCCGGCCCGCTCGGCCGGCAGGTCCGCCGGCTGCTCGAGTGGGGTGAGACCACCGCGAGCGGGGACCGGGCCGAGCTCGACTTCGAGCCCCGCCCCGCCGCCTGGCAGGCCGTGAGCGTCACGGCCCAGGAGTGCCCGGGGGCGCCCCGCTGCCCCCACGGGGAGGACTGCCTCGCCGAAGCGGCGCGGAGCCGGGCGGCGGCGGCGGACGTGGTGGTGGTGAACACCCATCTCTACGGAGCCCACCTCGCCAGCGGGGGCATGGTCCTTCCCGACCACGACCTCGTGGTCTTCGACGAGGCCCACGAGCTCGAGGACGTGATGGCCGACAGCCTCGGCCTCGAGGTGGGACCGGGACGGGTGCTGGGGCTGGTCCGGGGCGCCCGGGCGGCCATGCCTGCGTCGGGTCAGGCCCGGGTCGACCAGCTCGGGGAGTCGGCGGAGCGCCTGCAACGGGCCCTCGACGCCCTCGTCGGCCGGCGCCTTCCGCCCCCGCTCCCGGAGGATCTCCAGGCCGCTGTCGACACCCTGCAGGTCCGCATCGGCGCCCTCATGGAGGCGGTCCGGACCCTGCCCGAGGATCCCCCCGCCAAGGCCCGGCTCCTCCAGGCGGCCAGCCATCTGGTCGAGGACCTGCAG
>DASUHN010000175.1 GCA_036273495.1 Acidimicrobiales bacterium
CCTGGCCGATCCACTCGTCGGCTCCGGGACCGATGGCGGAGGCGCCGACGAGGACCTGCTCCCGCCGGTCCGCAGTCAGCACCAGGACGCCGCCCGCTCTGCCGTCGGCGGCGGCCCGAGCCGTCTCTCCCACCTCCGCGACCGCCGTGGCCACGTCGATGCCGTCCTCCTCGGCCTGACGGGAGTTGCGCCCGACCGAGGCTACGGGCGGATCGGTGAACACACAGCGGGGAACGGCGCGGTAGTCGGCGCGCCGATCGCGACCGAGGAGGTTGTCCACCACGATGCGGGCCTGGTAGTTGGCCGTGTGGGTGAACGGCGCCACGCCGGTGACGTCACCGGCGGCCCAGGCGTGCTCGACCCCCTCGATCCGGCCCCGCTCGTCGACCCGCAGCGCGTCGTCGACGTCCACCCCCAGCGCCTCGAGGCCGATCCCGGCGGTGCGCGGGCTCCGGCCGGTGGCGACGAGCACCCGGTCCACGGTCACCGGCGCGCCCGCCGACAGCTCGACAGTGAGGCCGGGGCCCGGGCCCGGTGCCGGGGTCACGCCGCGGACCTCGGCGCCCAGCCGCAGCTCGACGCCGTCCATGGCGAGCACTTCGGCCAGCCGACTGCCCACGACGTCCTCCTCGGGCGCCATGGGCCGGTCGTCGGGCTCGACCAGAGTGACGCCGGTCCCGAAGCGCGCGTACACCTGGGCCAGCTCGCAGCCCACGGCGCCGCCACCCACCACGAGCAGGCGGCCCGGCAGCTCCTCGGACACGAGGGCGTCCTCACTCGTCCAGACGGCGGGCCCGTCGAGACCGGGTATCGGCGGCACGGTCGGCTCGCTCCCGGTCGCCACGATCACATCCCCGAAGCCGAGCTGCCGGCCGTCGACGTCGACGGCGCCCTCACCCGCGATCCGGCCGTTCCCCCGGAGCACGGTCACGCCCCGCTTCTCCAACTGCCGGGCGGCGTCCGAGTCGTCGCGGTGGGCCGACACCCGATCCCGCCAGCGCACAGCCCGGGCGAAGGCGCCCCTCCCCACCTCGGCCCCCCCTTCCCCCACCACCGGGCCGGGGCCGGCGACCGCGCCCACCCGGACGGCCTCGACCAGGAGGTCGTGGCGGAGGTGGGCGGCGCGCAGCAGGGCCTTGCTGGGCATGCAGGCCAGATACGGGCACTCCCCGCCGACCAGGTGGCGCTCGACCAGCGCCACCCGCCGGCCGGCGTCGGCCAGCAGCCCGGCGGCCTGCTCCCCCGCCGAGCCGCCGCCGAGGACGATCACGTCGAAGGAGGTACCGGGCCCGTCCACGGGCGCGTCCTACCCGCAGCGGCTTGACCCGATCCGGGCCCCGCCCGGAAAATGGGGATATGGCCGTCCCGTCCCCATCGGGCGCCGGTGCCCCTCTCCGCTTCAGGAAGGCCGAGTCGGGCCAGGAGCTGGCCGACTACGCCCGGCTGTTCGCCGGCCGGCCCGGGCCCCGGATGATCGGGGCGGCGTGGGCGGTCACCGCCGCTCTCCGGCTGGCCCTCGGTCGCTTCCGGCGCAGGGATCTCGCCATCGCCGCGGGGATGGTGGCGGCCCAGCCCTTCACCGAGTGGGTCATCCACGTCGCCATCCTCCACTCCCGGCCCCGCCGGGTGGCGGGCCGGACCGTCGACCTCGCCCTGGCGCGCCACCACCGCGACCACCACGCCGATCCCAAGGACATCGACCGGGCGCTGATCCCGGTCCCGACGGTCGTGGGGGCCATCGGTGGCACCGCCGCCCTGGTCGGGGCGCTGGGCCGGGACCGCCACGGGGTGACGGCGGCGCTCACCGGGTTCTCGCTGCTGCTCGGGTACGAGTGGACCCACTTCCTGATGCACTCCGCCTACCGGCCCCGGACCGCCTTCTACCGCAGCCGCTGGCGGGCCCACCGCCTGCACCACTACAAGAACGAGCGCTACTGGTTCGGGATCACATCCGGTTTCGGAGATCAGGTCCTGCGGACCAACCCCGACCGGGCCGGCGTCGAGACGTCCCCGACGGCGCGCAACCTGGCCGCCTGAGGGCCCCGGCGGGCCGAGCGGTCAGGCCGCCAACAGGGCGGCGGCGTCGAGCTGGACCGAGGCCTCGCGCAGCTTCACCATGGCGCGCTTTTCGATCTGGCGGACCCGCTCCCCGCTGAGCCCCAGCACCTCTCCCGCCTCCCCGTAGGTCCGGGGGTCCCCCCGGTCGAGCCCGTAGCGCAGGCGGAGCACGGTCCGCTCCTGGTCGTCGAGGACCGACAGGAACCGGTCCACCTCGCTGGGCAGCAGAGAGGCGGCCGCGGCGGCGGCGGGGTCGACGGCGCCGGGGTCGGAGACCACGTAGCCGAGGCCCTCGTCCGACTCCTCCGAGAGAGGGGCGTCGAGACTGGCGGGCTCGACCGGGAGGCTGACCACGTCGGCGACCAGCTCGGGGGTCCAGCCCAGCTCCTCGGCCAGCTCCTCGTGACTGGGGGTGCGCCCCATCTCCGACTCGAGCCGGGTGGTGACCCGGCGCAGGGCGTCGACCCGGTCAGCCACGTGCACGGGAAGCCGGATGGTGCGGCAGGTGTTGGCCACCCCGCGACTGATGGCCTGGCGGATCCACCAGGTGGCGTAGGTCGAGAACTTGAAGCCCTTGCGGTAGTCGAACTTCTCCACGGCGTGGATCAGGCCGAGGTTTCCCTCCTGGACCAGATCGAGGAGGGGCAGGCCCGACCACTGATACTTCTTGGCCACCGAGACGACCAGGCGCAGGTTGGCCCGGACCATGGCCTGGCCGGCCTCGTCACCGGCGCGCACCGCCCGGCGCAGCCGGGCCCGCACGGCGGGGGTCAGCTTCTCCCCTGAATCCAAGCGGGCTCGAGCCTCCACACCGGCCTGGATCAGCGCGCCGAGGCGCGCCTCGTCCTCCTTGGTCAGGAGGGCGTGGCGGCCGATGTCGGCCAGGTACAGACGGACGAGATCCTGATCCGGGTCCTGGAGTTCTGCTGAGGGGGATGACGAGCGACGAGCCATAGCGTTGTTACAACACCGGGGAGGGCCCGCCGCATTCCCGCCCCGCCGGTCGGCTCACTGGTCGCCGAGCTCGAACCAGACGGCCTTTCCGTTGCCGGGATCCCGTTCCGCCCCCCAGCGCGACGCCAGCGTCTCGACCAGCACCAGACCCCGGCCCTGCTCATCCCAGGCTCCGGGCCGCCCGGGCCGGGGCACGTGGCTGGACCCGTCGCGCACCGATACCCGCAGCCCCCGCTCGGTCGGGGTGCACTCGACCTCGACCCTGGTGCCGGCGTGGGCCACGGCGTTGGTGACGAGCTCGGAGACCAGGAGCTGGGCCGTCTCGACGACCTCGGCCCGATGGGTCGGGGCGACGCACTCCGCTACGAAACGCCGGGCCTCCCGGACGCTGGCAAGGTCTGCCGGGAGACCGAGGCTCGACCTGCTCACGGCGCGCGTACCTACCCACTGTGCGCCGTGATCCAAGCACGCGAGGCCCACCGGCCGGACTATCCGGCGCCGCCGCGCAGGTAGTCGCCCTCGGAGGCGGGCTCGCCGTTGAACGCCACCTGGACCCGCTGCTCGGGTCGGCGCTGGTTCTCGGTGACCTGGGCCGATAGCGAACGCTTGTCGGCCTCGGTGAGCGGCGGCTGCACCATGGCGCGGGGCCACAGCTTGCGGGCCAGGACCACGTTGAGCTCCGCGGCGTAGATGCTGAGCTGCACCCCCAGGTAGATCCAGGCCAGCAGGCCCAGGACGTATCCGAACATTCCGTAGACCGCGTTGTCGTTGCGGAGGTAGTGGCCCACGACAAAACCGCCCACCGCCTGCAGGATGGTCCAGCCGATGCCGCCCGCCACCGCACCGGGCCAGAAGGCCCGGGTCTCCACCGCCCCCGGCGTAAGGACCCGGAAGGCCAGGAAGTAGACGAGCACGTTCACCGCGGCGGCCAGCACCTCACCGGCCACCGACAGCGCCGGGTTGTGGTGGCTGTGGCCGAAGGTCCCGAAGCCGGCCAGGAAGGTGGTGAGCACCAGGCCCACCCCCAGGGTCCCGAGGAAGCCGACGCTCCGCAGCAGGCGCTTGGCGAAGCCGGGCCGCTCCGGCCCCGGCAGGTTCCAGACCTGCGCCATCGAGAACAGCCCGGCCTGGGCCACACCGAGCGACCCCCACAGCAGGCCCACGAGCCCGACCGTCAACCCGAACGCCGAGCCCGCCTTCACGGCGTTGATGTTCTTGCTCAGCTGGTCGCCGATGATCGGGAACTCGGCGAACGTCGAGTTGAGGACCGCCTTGTGCAACCCCGGGTAGTGACCGAGGACCAGACCGGCAACCGTCACCAGGATCAACAGCAGGGGGAACACGGCGCTGAACGCCGCGAGGGTCATGTTGGAGCAGAGAACGCCGGCGTTGTCGTCCCCGAACTTCTTGACCACGCCGTAACCGACGGCGGTGGCCCGGTGCCGCTGCTGGAAGGCGTCGGCCCCCCGGGCCACCCGCTCGATCGGATTCACGGGCCGGTCAGCGGTTCACAGGAGCGGCGCGGCCGTTGGTAATGACTTTCTTTACGGTTTGTGTCAAACGAGAGCACCTCCTCGGGCCCGCCGCTCCGGTCGCAGCTCGTGACCAGGCAGTTACCCGGCGCCCCCGCCCAGGACACGTCGCCGCCTGCCATCTGACGAACGGGAGAGGGGCCCCGCCCCCCGCGAAACGCAAAGTGGGCGGCCGTATGTGAACTTTCAAGTACAACACGCAAATTGGCACGATCCGTGAAGCCAGGACCACCAAGCGCACGGATCGGGAGCCAATTCCTCACTCTTCGGAGTGTTGGCAACACGGCGGGCGCCAGAGACACCGGCCGTATAAGACGATTCATATACGGCACGAAAAAAGCGTTTCGCGCAGGTCTCCCCCGGAGGGAGAGAGGGGCGTGATGCATCGGCGTCACCCCTTGGAGTTGTGGAACTCGACCCGCCACCGCCACTCGCTGCCGTCAGGGGCGTTCCACCACTCGCAGAGGATCCCGACCTCCCCGCCGGGCAGGATCACCGGGCGCCCCCGGTCGGAGTCGTCCGGCCACACCTGCCGCCGGGTCACGCCCCCGTCGACGAGGCAGAGCCGCGCCATCGGAGTCTCCCCGTCCGCCTCCAGATCGGAGCCTTCGGCCACGATCCGGCCCGCCTCGTCGCGGACGGTCACCGAGACCTTCGCCGGAAGGGAATGGGCCAGGACGACCGGCGCGGCCGCCATCAGGCCCCGGGCCACCTCGATCCCCAGCATGCCGCCGGGCGTGCGGATCTCCCATATCTGGTCCGAGCTCACGACGATGGTCCTACCCCGAGATTGTGCGCTCCTGTCCTCGGGGACAAGGTACGGACGCGTCCTGTCGATATATAAGAGGAGGGAACGGTGCCCGAGGACAACGTGCTC
>DASUHN010000176.1 GCA_036273495.1 Acidimicrobiales bacterium
CCTCCACTCGGTCGTCGTGGGTTGGGGTGCAGCCCGGATGAAACCGGGTCCAACCCGACGACCGGTGGATGGTCTCCCTCTTGTTCGCGCTCAGTCGCGACCCGGCCACTCAGCGCCTATCCGCGCGGCCTCTAAACCCGGGCGGGCGCCGGACGATTCAAGGGACGTGCAGCAGGACGCCCGGCACCGCTGGTGGAGGAAGGGGAGCGTCGAGCCGGCCGAGCTGGTGGCGTCATTTCCCGCCGCCCTGGTCTTCGCCGAGGTCGACGGCGGCTGCTTCCGGCTCGACGGCCTGGCCGGGATCCCGGTCCCGGCCGGGGGTCCCCCGGCGGACCAGGTCCTGGGCGGCGGGGTCCGGGCCGGGCGCGGCGACGGCAACACCGCCCGGCACCCCTTCAGCCTGCAGGTGTGCCTGCCGGGGGACGGCTGGCTGGGCGCGGCGCTCGTCACCCTCGAGCGATGGACCGCGGCCGGCACGGCGCTGATGGTCGAGGTGCTCCGCCGCGGCGGAATGTGTCAGGCCCGGATGTCCGACGGGACCGCCTTCGCCCTGTTCGACGTGCGCCGGGCTGACGGATTGTTCTGGCTTACGATCGGCACACCCCCGTAGAGAGGACAGCGGACATGAGCGCTGACGTACTCCAGAAGGCATTCGCGTCGACCGCTGCAGTGCTGGCCAACGTCAAGGCCGACCAGCTCGACGACCCCACCCCCTGCGCCTCGTGGAAGGTGCGGGACCTGCTCAACCACGTGGTGGGTGGGACCCACTTCTTCGCGACGATCGCCGAGACCGGCGGGCCCCCGGCCGGTGCCGGCGATGCGGCCGACTTTTCCGCCGGGGACTTCAACGCCGCCTTTGCGGAGGGCGCCAAGCGGGCCGTGGCCGCCTTCCGGGCTCCGGGCGCCATGGAGAAGCAGATGACCCTTCCGTTCGGCCAGCTCCCGGGCGCGGTGTTCGTGACCATCGCCGCCACCGACTCGTTCACCCACGGCTGGGACCTGGCCCGGTCCACCGGCCAGCCGAGCGACCTCGATCCCGACCTGGCCGGCCAGCTCCTCGAGAACGCCCGCGGCTTCATCCCCGACGCCATGCGGGGGACGGACGGCCAGGCGCCCTTCGGTCCCCGGGTCGACGTGCCCGGGTCGGCGCCGGCCGCGGACCAACTTGCCGGCTTTCTGGGCCGTCAGGTCTGAGCGGGCCCCGCTCCTGGGCGCCGCCTATTGGGCGGCGATGGCGGCGAGCCAGCGCACCGAGCACGAGCAGTCGTCGCCAGTCTGAGCCATAGATGCCATGACGTACATGATCTGAACGAGGCATTTCACGACTGTCATTCAGTCTAGTCCGGCGACGCTATCTTGCGGTCGTTGTGACTATTGGGCCTGATTCTTCCCAGCCATTGACCGTGCCCTTTATCCTTTGTCGCGCGAGCGGTGGCGAAGGTGGCTTCGCGACGTCGCGGAGCTGTCCATGGTCCCGTCGTGCGATGACGTGTCAAGGTCTCGAGACCCTCGGTGACTGACGCCGCCGAGCCCGAACGCGCCCGTAGCCAAGAGCCGGAGCGGACGCTGCAAGCCGTTCCCAGCGCCGAGCTGTTCCAGCTGCTCGTGGCCAGCGTCGTCGACTACGCCATCTACCTCGTGGATCCGGAGGGCCGGGTGGCCAGCTGGAACCAGGGGGCCGAGCGGCTGAAGGGCTACCGGTCCGACGAGATCATCGGACGCCACTTCTCGGTCTTCTACGACGAGGAGAGCCGGCGCGCCGGCCGGCCTGAGCAGCTGCTCGGCATGGCCCGGACCGAGGGCCGGGTCGAGGACGAGGCATGGCGGGTGCGCAAGGACGGGTCGCGGTTCTGGGCCGACGTAATCATCACCGCCCTGCGCGACGGAGACGGATCCATCCGCGGCTTCGCCAAGGTCACCCGCGATCTGACCGACCGCAAGCAGTACGAGGACTCACTACGCGCGAACGAGGCCCGGGCCCGGGAGACGGCCGACCAGCTCCGCCGGCTCGACCAGATGAAGAACGAGTTCGTGGCGATGGTGGCCCACGATCTGAGCTCTCCCCTTACGGTCGTGGCCGGGTTTGCCGAGCTGCTGCTCGACCAGTGGGACGTGTTCGCCGACGACGACAAGCGCGACATGCTGGGCCGGATCCAGCGCACCGCCGTCGACCTCGCCAGTCTCGTCAGCGACATCCTGGCCGTGGGCCGGATCGAGGCCGGTGAGCTCGAGGTCGACCGATCTCCGTTCGACCTGACCGCCCTCCTGCAACGGGCCGCCGTCGATGCCGCCCCCCCGACCACCCCTGACCGCATCCGGGTCGACATCCCGGCCGGCATCCCGCACGCCCTCGGTGACGAGCGCCGCACGTGGCAGGTCCTGATCAACCTGGTCTCCAACGGGCTCAAGTTCTCGGCCTCGGACAGTCCGGTCGACCTCAGCGTCGACCGACAGGGCGATGAGCTGGTGGTGCGGGTGCGCGACCGGGGCACAGGTGTCGCCCCCGCGGACCGCAGTCGGGTCTTCGAACGCTTCGTGCGCCTCTCGCGCCCGGAGGGGAGCACCCAGCGTGGCTCGGGCCTGGGCCTGTACATCTCGAAGGCGCTGGTCGAGGCCCAGGCAGGAAGGATCTGGATCGACAACGGTCCCGAAGAGGGAGCCGTCTTCTGCTTTAGTCTGCCGGTCGCGTCTGGGGAGGTCGGATAGAGATGAGCAAGGCTGTGGTCGTCATCGAAGACGACGCCGACATGCAGGAGCTGATCCGCCTGGCGTTGCGGCCTCAACCGCTGCTCCATCTCGTCGGCCGGGCGGAGGGCGCCGACGACGGGCTGGCCCTCGTGCAGAGGGAGCAGCCCGACCTGGTGATCCTCAATCACTACCTGGAGGCGGGCAGCCTCGGACTGGTGCTGGCACCGGCGTTGAAACGGGCGGCACCACGGACCAAGCTGGTCCTGTTCAGCTCCTACGACCTGGCCATCGAGGCCGAGCACGAGTCGGCGGTCGACGTGTTCGTCAACAAGCGCCGGCTGGCCGCGCTGCTGCCGACCGTATCGAGCCTGCTCGACCTGGCCGGTTAGCGCTCACATCCCACCGGGGTCGTCAGCGGTGACCGACGACCCCGGAGACGAGCTGTTCGACGTCGCCGCCGTCGAGGGCGGGGCCTGGGCCCCGGGGCCCTACGGAGCGGGAGACCGGCTGGGGACGTACAACGAGGTCGGTCCGCAGCAGACCGCCGCCGCCCTGGCCCTCCTCGATCCGGGCCGGCCGGTGCGCACCTTCAGCCTCGGCGAGACGGTCTTCAACGGGTATCCCGCCTTCGGCACCCGCCGCTACGAGCAGCACCTCGTGCTGTCGGGCTATGAGCCCGCCCCGTCGTTCGCCGGCGAGGTGGCGGGCGTCAGGCCGGGCGGGGCCAACCGGCTCAGCTACCACGAGGAGCGGGTTCACACCACCTACAACCTCGGGACCAAGATCAACGGGCTCCACCACTGCGGCGTGGGCGCCATGTTCTACGGCGGCGTGCAGGGCCCGGACGTGGCCCGGACCTGGGGGACGACCGAGCTCGACACCCCGAGCTGGGGACCGCCGCTTTGCACCCGCGGCCTGATGCTGGACCTGGTGGCGTTGAAGGTCGACCGCGCCGAAAGCGACTCTCTCATCGACGTGGAGGGCGCACCCGTGCTGGCCGGCGACTACCGCGTGACGGTCGAGGATCTCACCGCCGCCGCGCAACGCCAGGACCTGCCCACCCTGGAGCCGGGAGATGCCGTGCTCCTCCGCACCGGCTGGAACCGCCTCATCCGGGTGGACCCCCGGCGCTACCTGGCCGGGAACCCGGGGCCGTACCTGCGCGAGTGCCGCTGGCTGGCCCGCTCCCGCCCCGCGCTGGTGGGGTCCGACACGTGGGCCTTCGAGGTGGTGGCGCCGGCCGTACGCGGCAGGAACATCAGCCCCTGCCACCAGGAGTTGTTCATGCGCTTCGGGATCCGGATAGCCGAGGGGGTGCGCCTCGACGAGCTGGCGGCGGCCGGAGTGGACCGCTTCGTGTTCTGCCACAGCCCGCTGCGCGCCGAGGGCGCCATCGCGTCGAGCTCGCCCCCGATGGCGCTGGCCAACGTCAGCTGAGGCCCAACAGCCCGGCGGTGTTGTCGCGCATCACCCGGCGGGTCGTCACCGGGTCGGCGTCCCCCAACAGGGCGGCAAACGAGTTCGGGTCCGCCAGCCCCTCCGGATGCGGATGGTCGGAGCCGAACAGCAGATGGTCGGCACCGACCAGATCGAGCACGGCCGGCACGTCGTCCTCCGGGTACGGGGTGAGGTAGAGGCGCTCGCGCAGGATGTCGCTCGGGCGGCCCCGGAAGTACCCACCGGGCCAGGGCCCGTGCCGGCCCATCCCCTTCTTCTTGTCCAGGTGCCGGAACAGGTAGGCCACCCAGTCCGAGCCGTTCTCGATGCTCATGATGCGGACGTTCGGGAAGCGGCCGAAGAGGTTGTGGTAGGTCAGCGCCCCCAGGGTCTCCATGAGCGGACGGTCCCCGTGGAGGAACGCCCACTGGAATGCGGAGAAGCGCCGCACCGACACCGTGGCGTCCTCGCCCCATGCCGGCCCGAACATCTCGGCGTAGCCGGAGTCCCCGATGTGGAGGACCACCGGAACGCCCGCCTCGTCGACCCGCGCCCAGAACGGATCGAAGACCGGATCGGCCGGAGAGCGCCCCGCCACCGGTCCGGTCTTCAGATGGACGAGGCGGGCACCTAGCCCCAGGACCCGCTCCAGCTCGGCACAGGCCGCGTCCACGTCCAGGAGGGAGACGAGCGGCACGGAGAAGATCCTCTCCTTCCACGCGTACCCCCAGTCGTCCTCGAGCCACCGGTTGAACGCCCGGAGCACCGCCGCCGTCAGCTCGGGGTCGTGGCTGATGGGGTGCTCCACGCACACCGCCAGGCTCGGCAGCAGGATGGCGGCCTCGACTCCCTGCTCGTCCATCAAGGCCAGGCGGGCCTGGCGGTCCTGGTACGCCGGGAGCATGAACTCCTCGCTGAAGGTGGTGGCGTACTGCGCCGCCTCGGGGTCACGGAGGATCGAGGTCAGCGATCCCGGCGGATTGGTCCGGTCGAACTTCGGGTCACTGAAGGTGTAGGGCCGCCCGTCGAGCAGGACGACTTCCTGACCGCTCCCGTCCCGTTCGACCCGGAGGGTCCGCTCGGAGAAGCGCCGCTCGATGTGCCGGGAGAACGCCTCGGGCGTCTCGTAGTAGTGGTTGTCGGCGTCGATCGTGAAGTAGTCGAGGATCACCGCACCCTCCCGGGACGCCCATGGTAATTGGGGTACTCGGGCCGGTCGACCCCCGGTATCTTCGGGCGATGGGCGTGGTCCGCATGTCGCAGCTCCTCCTGCGCACCCGACGGGAGGATCCCACCGACGCCGAGGTGCGCAGCCACCGCCTGCTGGTGCGGGCCGGCTACATCCGTCGGGTGGCGGCGGGCGTCTACACCTGGATGCCACTAGGCCTGCGGGTGCTGTCCCGCGTCGAGCGCATCGTCCGGGAGGAGATGGACGCCATCGGCGGCCAGGAGGTGCGGCTGCCGGCCCTGGTCCCCGCCGAGCACTTTGCCGCCACCGGGCGGCTCGACGAGTACGGGGATCTGCTCTTCCGCGTCGACGACCGTCGGGGTGCCCCACTGATCCTGGCGCCGACCCACGAGGAGCTGTTCACCGAGCTGGCCCAGAGCCAGTGCAGCTCCTACCGGGACCTCCCCTTGATCCTGTACCAGGTCCAGACCAAGTACCGGGACGAGCCCCGCCCCCGCTCGGGCTTGCTCCGGGGCCGGGAGTTCGTCATGAAGGACAGCTATTCGTTCGACCTCGACGACGCCGGGCTGGCCACCGCCTACGATCGTCACCGCGCCGCCTACGTGCGGGCGTTCGCGCGCCTGGGCCTGCAGGTCGTGACGGTCTCGGCCGTGTCGGGGGCGATGGGCGGATCCCACTCCGAGGAGTTCCTGGCCCCCGCCGACGTGGGTGAGGACACCTACGTGTCGTGCGCGGCGTGCGGGTACGCCGCCAACACCGAGGCCGCCGAGCTGTCCGCCGGCAGGGCCGAGGCGTCGGGCGGCGATCATCCGCCGATGGAGGAGCTCGACACCCCGGACACCCCGACGATCGAGAGCCTCGTGGCCCACCTCGGAGGAGGGATCACCGCCGCCGACACGCTCAAGAACCTGCTGGTGAAGGCGGGCGGGCGGGTGATCGCCGTCGGGGTGCCCGGCGACCGCGACGTGGACCTGGTCCGGTTGGAGGCGGCGTTGGCACCGGAGGGCGTCGAGATGTTCGGCGCCGACGACTTCGCCTCCCATCCCGACCTTCCCCGGGGCTACGTCGGGCCCCAGAACCTCGCCGCCCTAGGGATCCCGTACTACGCCGACCCGCTGGTGGCATCCGGCACGGCCTGGGTGACCGGCGCCAACCGCCCGGGCCGTCACGTGACCCACGCCGTGTGCGGACGCGACTTCACCGTCGACCGCTACCTGTCGGTGGCCACCGTCCTACCCGGTGATCCCTGCCCGTCGTGCGGCGAGGCGCTGGGCGTGGGCCGGGGCATCGAGGTCGGCCACATCTTCCAGCTCGGCCGCAAGTACACCGACGCCCTCGGCTTCGACGTGACGGGCGCCGACGGCGGGCCCGTCCGCGTCACCATGGGCTCCTACGGCCTGGGCGTGTCCCGGGTGGTCGCCGCGGTCGCCGAGCAGACCGCTGACGACGCCGGGCTGCGGTGGCCCGCCGCCCTGGCCCCGTTCGACGTGCACGTCGTGGCGGTGGGCAAAGGTGACGAGCAGCTGGTCGCCGCCGAGCAGATCGCGACCGGGCTCTCGGACAGGGGAGACGAGGTGCTGCTGGACGACCGGCGCGCCGCGCCCGGCGTGGCGTTCACCGACGCCGACCTGATCGGGGTACCCAGCATCGTCATCGTCGGCCGGGCACTGGCCGAGGGGAACGTGGAGATCAAGGACCGGCTGACGGACACCCGCCGGCTGGTGCCCGTCTCGGCGCTCTTGGCTGCCGGTAGATAGGAAGCCGTCAGGCGCCGGCGGCGCTGACGACCATGTCGGTCACGAACCCGGCCACGAGACCGAGGAACACGCCCCAGACGATCAGCTCGCGACGGGCGGCCCGGCTGGCCACACCTAGGAGCTGGATGACGACGTAGAGGATCGAGCCTGCGGCCAGGGTCAGGAAGATCACGCTGGCGGGCTGGCTGGTGACCTGGCGCCCGATCGCGGTCCCGACGAGGGTGGGGCCTCCGCCGATGGCGCCCATCGCCAGCAGGAACGGCCAGCTCGGGCGCTCCGCCTCCATGGCCAACGGGGCCACGATGCCGAAGCCCTCGGTGGCGTTGTGCAGTCCGAAGCCGATGACGAGAAGGGTGGCCAGGGTGATCTGGCCCCGGCCCGCGCTGCCCCCGATGGCCAGCCCCTCGCCGAAGTTGTGCAGCCCGATCCCGACCGCGACCATCAGCGCCACCCGCTGGGCATTGCTCCATCCCGCCATCCCGACCCGGCGGGTCGTCATCTGGCTGGCGACGGCGGCACCCGGGCCCGGCAGGGCCGGCCGCCCGAACAACCGGCGCTCGTAGTAGACGAGCCCGATGAGCCCCACGCCGATGCCGGCGAAGAACAGGGCCGAGTAACCCACCACCGGCGCCATACCGCCCTTGTGGTCGTGGAGGTTGGCGAGGGCGGCGTCGATCGGGTCGAAGGCGTTGGTCAGCACGTCCCACACCAGGAACACCAGGACGCCGACGGCCAGGGCGTTGAGGAACTGGCGCATCCCCGGGCGGGGATTGCGGAGGCGACCGATGGGCAGGCCGAAGAGGATGGTCAGCCCGGCCAGGGCGCCCAGCAGGAGGGTCCGGGGTTCGCTCAC
This sequence comes from Acidimicrobiales bacterium, assembly GCA_036273495.1. Classification (NCBI taxonomy): domain Bacteria; kingdom Bacillati; phylum Actinomycetota; class Acidimicrobiia; order Acidimicrobiales; species Acidimicrobiales bacterium. The sequence continues at coordinate 7,925 of DASUHN010000176.1, forward strand.
GCCGACTCCGTCTGTCCTTTCTCGGGCCTCTCTCCGCCTGACCTACTTAGCTGTACCTAATCTTCCCATTCGCACAAGCTAAGACACTCTCCCCCGCGCGTCAATCCGCGGTGCCATTCGGGTGCGCCCCGTCTGACCAAGGGGTTCCCCCCGCCCCCCGCGAAAACACCTTTTGCGTGTCGTATATGAATTTTCATATATGCACGGTCTTTTCCCACCTATTGTGCGGTCACTGACGCTCCCTGCCGTCGACCTCGCCCGATCTGACCACTGTTCGTAGAGTCATCAACACGACACGTGTAATTCGGCCGGCCATACAAGAACTTTCATATACAGCCGGTGACTTTTGCTTTCCGGGGGGCGGGGGTCCTCCGCCCTACCCAACCGCCCTGCCCGACCGCCCTGCCCAACCGCCCTGCCCAACCGCCCGACCGGAGCGCCCGCTCCCTACGATCCCGCGAGCCGTAGCTCCACCACGGTGTCGAGGGGCGCCGTCGGCCCGCCGACCTCCCCGCCGACCAGCCAGCCGGTGCTGCCGATGACCGCGGCCCCGGCGTCGGACTCGGGCCCGGGCAGCACACCGGCGGCCCGCACCGCCCCGGTTCGGGTGTCGACGGCCCAGATCCGGTCCGAGGGGGTGGTGCCGACCCTGCCCCCGACGACGAAGAGCCGCCCGCTGAGGACCAGGGCGCTGGCGTGGCCCAACGCCTCGGGGAGGTGGCCGACGACCACGGTTCGGCCGGTGGCCGGATCGAAGCGCTGGATGGCGTCGGTCTGGCCCCCGACACTCGAGGACTCCGCCGTGCCGAGCTGTCCCCCGATCACCCAGATCCCCCCGGCCGCCGCGGCCACGGCCGGGTAGCGCACGGGCACCGGCAGCGCCCCCACCACGGAGAAGCGGGTTCCGTCCGGCGTCGACAGCACCGCGGCCGTCATGTCGGTGCCGTCGAAGCCCCCGACCACGTAGATGCGACCGCCGAGGGCCGCCGCCGCCAGGTCCGACCTCGCCTGCGGCAGCTGGGCCACGACCCGGGCCCCGGCCGGAGACCACTCCTGCACCGCCGCCACCGTGCTGGCGGCGCCCCCGCCGAAGACCAGCGCCCCCGTCCCCGTGCAGCTCCCGGCGGCGTCGTGCACCGCTTGGGTCAGGCGTCCCGACCGCTGCGCCGAGCCGGTGGTCGGGTCAACCGTCCACACCGCGCTGGTCGACGTGTCCCCGGTGGCCAATCCCCCCAGAACGAGGAGGCTGGTGCCCTGCGGGCACACCACCGCCCGCGAAACCGCGGCCGGGAGGTGCCAGCCCGCCACGCTGGCGTCGACGCGCACCGCCGCCGTACCGCCGCCCGCCGGCGCTCCGGTACCGGCTGACCCTCCGGTGCCGTCCGACCCTCCGGTGCCGGTCCCCGACGTCGTGGTCGACGCCGGCGGTGAACCGGCCGGGGACGACGAACCGCACCCGGCCGTGACCATCACCGCCAGCGCCACCGCCACCGTCCCAACCGGTACTCCGATGCGACGCCGGAGGGCGGGCCCGACCCTCCTCACCGGGTGTTGCCGGTGTGGCCGAGCGAGTAGCGGCCGGGCTGGGGCCAGACACAGAGCCCGTGGGGCTCGACCCCGGCCGGGGTGGTCGGGACGTCGGCGAGCAGGTGACCGGTGCGCGTGTCGAAGACGTAGACCTTGTTGTCGTAGCGGCCCGACAGCCACAGCTGGTGGCCGTCGGCGCTCACCCCGCCCATGTCCGGGCTGCCCCCGCCGGGAACGGGCCAGTTGGCCACCACCCGGTTGGTGGCGAAGTCGACGACCGACACGCTCCCCCGCCCCCGGGGCGGAGCCGAGCCGCGCGCCGCCGAGCCCCGGTTGGCCACGTACAGGTAGCGGGCGTCACGGCTCGGATACAGCCCGTGGGCCCCGAACCCTCCTGTCGCCGACAGGTCGACGCTGCCCCTGACCGAGAAGGAGTCTCCGTCGACGAGGATCAGCCGGTTGCCCATCATGTCGGCCACGTAGAACGTGCGGCCGTCGGGGGAGAGGCGGATGTCCTGCGGCAGGGCCCGGGGCCCGAGGTCGAGGGTGGCGACGACGCGCCGCTTCGCCCAGTCGACCTTGACCAGCCGGTTGGCGTCCTCGCACGTGGCGATGAGATAGGAGCCGTCGGCCGAGAAGTCCATGTGGTTGATTCCCGGGCAGGTCGGCGTCGACAGCGAGAAGCGCAGCGCCATCGTCACCGGGTCACGGAAGTCCAGGCGACGCAGCGCCTCGGCCACGACGATGGCGTAGGCCCCGTCGGGCGTGAAGTACATGTTGTAGGGATCCTCGACCCGGACGCTCGGGCCGAACTTGGCCGTCACCGGATCGATGGGCGTCAGCGTCCCGAAGTCGGGATCGGCCTCGGAGTTGTTGACCACCCAGAGCCGGGACAGGTCGTAGGACGGCACCACGTGCTGCGGGTTCACCCCGGTGGGCACCGCCTCCAGGACCTTGAAGGTGGTCGGGTCGATCACCAGGACGTTGTTGGTCTGGCGGTCGGGGACGTAGACGCGGGGCAGGGCCCGGCGGGCGTTGGCCCCGAGCATCCCGGCCCCGGCCTGGCTGTAGATGTTGGCCGGGTCGACGACCGGGGGCATTCCCGGCACGGTCTGGACGGCGGGACGCCCGGTGGCGGTCGAGCCCGACGTGGAGGCAACCGGGCCGGTGCCGGTGGTCGAGGTGGATCCGGCGTGGGGCCCGCTGGCGCCGCCGCACCCGGCCAGCGTGCCCGCGAGCACGCCCGCCACCACCAGGGCGCACCCGCGCTGGAACCAGGACCACCTGCCGACCATCCGCCCATGATCGGCCGCCGGAGACCGGTCTCCGCAAACCCGGGGCCCGGGACCCCGGGCTACCGGCCGGCCCGACTCCCCGCGAGCGTGAGCCCGGCTCCGGCCAGCAGCACGGCGGCGCCCCCGAACTCGATCACTAGCGACAGCCCGGCGTAGGGCGCGGACAGGCTTTCCTGGTACCCGAACAGCGCCACCCAGGACGACAGGAGCAGACCGAACGCGGTCGCCACGAGCAGGGCGGCGCCGGCCAGCATCAGGGCCACCCGCCGCAGCCCGATCAGGGCCACGGCCAGGGGGATGCTGACGACGCCCTGGGCCAGGAACAACGGGCCGACGGTGGCGATGTGCCGGTAGCTCGTGGCCCACAGGTGCAGATGGATGGTGGCCGACGCCAGGATCAGGGCCGCCCCCACCACCGCCAGGCCCTGCCCGCCCCGGGCCAGGGCCGGGTGGACGCTGCCTTCCCGCACCCGGCCCACCGTCCTACCTGGGCTGGCCGGGCGGGTGACGATTCCGAAGTCCGGTCGGGTCATGGGTAGAGGTACGGCCGAGCTTTCCGGAGGGATTGACACGATTCCCGGCCGAGCAGAGAACCGGGTACCTAAGCCAGGAGGGCCCCCGGGTCGACCTCGGGATCGGCCAGCCGGGCCCGGTCGACGGGACGGCGGGAGCGGACCAGCTCCCCGATGGCGTCGGTGACGTCCCAGACGTTGACGTTCATCCCCGCCTCGA
>DASUHN010000177.1 GCA_036273495.1 Acidimicrobiales bacterium
GAACGAGGTGGAGTCCCGGCTGTACCGCGACCGGCGCCCGGCCGGGGTCCTCCACGCCGCCGTCGGGGCGGCGGTGGGCGCCGGCGCCGGCGGGGCGCTGCAGCGGGTGCTGGGCCCGGGGACGGGAACAGCGGCGGCGACGTACGTGGCGGTGGCCCAGCGCCAGCTGGCCACCGCGGCGGAGGAGGTGGCGGCCGGCCTGGCGGCTGACGATCTCGACGCGGCGCGGGCGCTCCTGCCGGCGCTCGTGGGCCGGGACCCGGCCGGCCTGGACGAGAAGGAGATAGCCCGGGCGGTCGTCGAATCGGTGGCCGAGAACACCGTCGACGCGGTGGTGGCGCCCGTCCTGTGGGCGGTGCTGGGAGGCGCCCCCGGCGTGCTGGCCTACCGCGCCCTCAACACCATGGACGCCATGGTCGGGCACCGCAGCCCCCGCCACCTCCGCTACGGGTGGGCGGCGGCCCGCCTCGACGATGCCGCCAACTGGCTGCCGGCCCGGGTCACCGCCGCCCTGGTCATGGCGTGCCGGCCCGGTCGGGCCGCTGACGTGTGGCGGACGGTGCGGGCCGACGCCCCCGCCCATCCCTCACCCAACGCCGGGGTGGCGGAGGCGGCCTTCGCCGGGGCGCTCGGGGTGCGGCTGGGGGGCACCAACCGCTACGGGGAGCGGGTCGAGGTGCGGCCCTCGCTCGGGGACGGGCGGGCGCCGGACCGCTCGGACATCGCCCCGGCCGTACGGCTGGCGCGCGACGCGGGACTTCTGCTCACCGCCGCGCTCGTGGGCGGAGCGGGGCGGGCGCCGTGAAGGGCGGGCTCATGGTGTGCGGCACGTCCAGCGACGCCGGCAAGAGCGTGCTGGTCACCGGCCTGTGCCGGCTGCTGGCCCGGCGGGGGGTGGCCGTGGCCCCGTTCAAGGCCCAGAACATGTCGCTCAACTCCTACGTCACGCCCTCGGGCCACGAGATCGGGCGGGCCCAGGGCGTGCAGGCGCTGGCGGCGGGGCTCGAGCCGGACGTGGCAATGAACCCGATCCTGCTCAAGCCCACGAGCGACACCGGCAGCCAGGTCGTGCTGAACGGCCGGCCGATGGCGGACCTGACGGCGCGCCAGTACCACGAACGCCAGCCCCGCCTGCTCGACGCGGTTCTCGCGTCCCTCGCCGATCTCCGCGCCCGCTTCGACGTGGTGGTGGCCGAGGGGGCGGGAAGCCCGGCCGAGATCAACCTCCTCGACCACGACATCGTGAACCTGCGCGTGGCGCACGAGGCGGGGCTGCCCGCGCTGGTGGTGGGGGACATCCACAAAGGAGGCGTGTTCGCCGCCCTGTACGGGACGGTGGCCCTGCTGCCCGACCACTACCGCCGTCTGGTGCGCGGCTTCGTGATCAACAAGTTCCGCGGCGACCCGACCCTGCTCGGGGACGGGCCGGCCCAGCTGGAGGCGCGCTGCGGCGTGCCGACGCTCGGGGTGCTGCCGTGGGTCGAGGGCATCGGTCTCGACGCCGAGGACTCCCTCGCGCTGGCCTCGTGGCCACCGGCCGAGAGCGCCGGCGCAACCGGGTCGGGTGGCGGGTGCGCGCGCGCCGTGATCGACGTGGCGGTCGTGCGGCTGCCCCACCTGGCCAACTTCACCGACTTCGACCCGCTGGCCCTCGAGGCGGCGGCGCGCGTCCGCCTGGCGCATGACCCGGGGGACGTGGCGGGCGCCGACCTGGTGGTGATCCCGGGGACCAAGGCCACCGTGCGCGACCTCGAGTGGATGCGGCGGCGGGGCTTCGTGGCCGCCCTCGAGGCGGCGCGCGCCGCGGGCGCCACCGTCCTCGGCGTGTGCGGCGGCTACCAGATGCTCGGGCGGGTGATCCACGACGACGTCGAGTCGCGGGCCGGAACCGTTCCCGCTCTGGGGTGGCTGGACGTGGAGACCGAGTTCGGGTCCGAGAAGGTGACCGCCCGCCGCCGGGGCCGCGCCCTCGGCCAGCCGGTCACCGGGTACCAGATCCACCACGGCCGCGTGGTGCCGGACGAGGGGGCCGGGCCGTGGATCACCCTGGAGGGCCAGCGGGGCGGGGGGGGCGAAGGGGCAGCCTCGCCCGACGGGGGGGTGCTGGGCACGTCGTTGCACGGCCTGTTCGAGGAGGACGGGTTCCGGGCCGCCTTCCTCGCCGGCGTCGCGGCGCGGCGGGGGGTCGACTTCCCCGGTTCGTCGGTGTCGTTCTCCGCCGCCCGGCAGGACCGGTTCGACCGGCTGGCCGATCTGATCGAGACCCACCTCGACGTGGAGCGGCTCCTCGCCATCGTCGACGGGTCGTAACCTTCGGGTCATGACCGCGGCGACCGGAGGGGAGCCGGCCCGGCCCCGCATCGAGCGGGTCGAGGCCGACCACGGCGGGCTCCGGGGACAGGTGCGGGTGACGCTGTCACTCGGCGGGCGCGAGGAGGTCGGCGCCGCCGAGGGACCCGGACCGCCCAGCGCCCTGGTCCGGCTGACGGCCCAGGCCACCCTGCAGGCGGTGCTGAAGCTCCAGTCCGGCCTCCCGGACGTCGAGGTCGACGCCACCGGCGTGACGACCATCGGGGACCACCAGGTGGCGGCGGTGGCGATCAAGGTGGCGGCCCGGGGCCGGGAGCAGGTCCTGGTGGGCTCGGCCCGGGTCGGGGAGGCCGGGCCCTACGACGCGGTGGCCCGCGCCGCTCTGGACGCCACCAACCGCCGCCTCCCCGCCCTGCTCGAGCAGCGCTGAGCGGCGCTCAGGCGCCGGCCGTCCCGCCCGTCGCTGCGGTGGCGGCCAGCGGCAGCGAGAAGCGAAGCAGGTCCGGCCCCGGCACGCTCGCACCAGCTGCGGCCCCCCTGGCCGGCGACGAGCTCGCGCACGATGTGGAGACCCAGGCCGCTGCCTCCCCCCGGGCCCTTCACGAACCGGTCGAACAACCGGACCACCATGGCCGCGGGCACGCCGGGACCCGCGTCGCACACCCGGATCTCGGCCTCACCGTCGAGCGACACCGCCTCGATCTCGACCGGCGGGCGCCCGTGACGGTGACGGCGTTCACCTGGTCGGAGAGCTCGGCCACCACCTCCGTCACCGCCGCAGCGAGGGGGACGTCCTCCAGCCGGAAGTCGAACGACCGCGCCTCGAGGCGCGACACGATCATCAGGTCGTCGAGGAGGCGGCGCATCCGCCGCCCGCCGCGCAGGATGCTCTCCAGGCTCTCGGCGCGCTCGGCGGCGTCGAGCTCGTCCCGGTAGTCGCGCAGGATCTCCGCACCCGTGATGGCGGTGATCGGGCCGCGCAATTCGTGGGCGGTCAGGGCTAGGAACTGGGCGGTCTGCTCGGCGTCGGCGCGCAGTTGGTCGTTGGCGTCGGGCTCGACGACGACGCGCTCGCGGGCTTCGTCGTCGGTCCGCTCGCCGGTCACCGCCGGCAACCTACCCAGAGGGGCTTCCCGGGTCTTCCGGTCGGGGAAAACGGGGCGCTGTGTAACCTCCGGCGATGCCGGTTACGGTCCTCCTCGTCGATGACGTGGCGGAGCTGCGGGCCGTGATCCGCCAGGCGCTGCGGCTGCGGGGCGGCTTCGACGTGCTGGGAGAGGCGGGAGACGGGGCCGAAGCCGTTCGGGCGGCACGCCGGCTGCAGCCCGACGTGGTGGTCCTCGACCTCGGGCTGTCGGACCTCGCCGGCCAGGAGCTGGTGGGGAGCCTCCGCGACGCCGCTCCTGACGCCCAGGTGGTCGTGTACACGGGATCGGTCGCGAGCGATCCCATCGACGTGACCACCCAGGTCGAGGGCTTCGTGCACAAGGACCAGGACGTCGGTTACCTGATCGACCTCCTGGCCGACCTGGGGCGGCGGGATCACCGGGCCGCCAGCATCGAGCTGGGCCCGGACCCGCGCGACGTCGGGCGGGGCCGGCGGTTCCTCGGCGAGCAGTGCCGCCGGTGGGGATGCGAGGACATCACCGACGACGCCCTCCTGGTCGCCACCGAGCTGGTCACCAACGCCTTCGTGCACGCCGGCAGCCATTGCCGGCTCAGCGTCCGGCTGGCGGCGGGCGTCCTCCGGCTCGAGGTGCGCGACCACGGGCCCGGGGTGCCCGACCCGCGGGCGACGGTGGGGACCGACGAGAGTGGCCGGGGACTGCTCCTCGTGAGCGGCCTGTGCTCGGCGTGGGGCGTCGACGCCACCGGGCCGGGGAAGGTGGTGTGGGCGGAGCTGGCCTCGCCGGAGGAGCGGGGCCGCCAGGAGGGCCCCGGCGCCGCCGCGAGCGGCGGCGGTCCGCTCCTGACCGGCCCGCGACGATGACGACCCTCCCGCCGTTCGAGGCCTCGGCCGGGCGCCGCCTGGTCAACTTCGAGGCGGCGGTCATGGACCGGCTCAACGCGGCGGTCATCGTGTGCGACCTCAGCGGGAGGCTGATCTACGCCAATCCCTTTGCCGAGCGGATGTACGGGCGCCCGGCCAGCGAGCTGGTCGGATCCCTGGCGGAGGGGCTGGCGGGCGTCGAGCTCGACCCGTCCACCGCGGTGGAGATCATGGGCGAGCTGACCGCGGGCCGGACGTGGGAGGGAGAGTTCGAGGTCCACCGCCCCGACGGGACCGCGGTCACGGTGCGCGCCTCGGACTCCGGCATCTACGACGAGTCGGGCCGGCTGACCGGAGTCGTCAGCATGGTCACCGACATCAGCGACCACCGGCAGTCGGTCGACCGCCTCTCCCGCGAGACGCGGGCCCTCCGGTTCCTGCTGGACGCCACCACCGTGCTCGCGTCCTCCCTGGAGTTCCGGGACTGCCTGCGCCGGCTGGCCGAGCTGGCCGTGCCGATCCTCGGGGACCTGTGCCTCATCGACGTGGCGGTCGACGGGACGGTGGCGCGCATGGCCGCGGTCCACGCCGATCCGGCGCTCCAGGCCCTCGCCGACGAGCTGGCCACCAGATACCCGCCCCACCCGCGCGGCCCCCACCCCGCCGTCAAGGCCATGCAGACCGGGCTGCCCGAGATCGCGGCGGACGTGACCGAGGAGTTCCTGCGCAGCACCACCCGGGACGAGCGCCACCTCGAGATCCTCCACGAGCTCGGTTTCACCTCCTACATGTGCGCCCCGCTGCGGGCCCGGGGACGGACCCTCGGCACCATCACGTTCGTGTCCGCCGGATCGGGCCGGCGCTTCGACCAGGAGGACCTGGCCCTGGCCGGAGAGCTGGCCCAGCGCGCCGCCCTCGTCGTCGACAACGCCCGCCTGCTGTCGGAGCGGACCAGGGTGGCCCAGTCGCTGCAGGCCGCCCTCCTCCCACCGAGCCTGCCCCGCATCCCGGGCCTGGAGCTGGCCGCCCGCTACCGCGCCGCCGGGGAGGCCAACGACGTCGGCGGGGACTTCTACGACGTGTTCGGAATCGGCCGCGGGGTGTGGGCGGCAGCCGTCGGCGACGTCTGCGGCACGGGTCCGGAGGCGGCGGCCGTGACCGGTCTGGTCCGCCACGCCCTGCACGCCTCGGCCCAGCAGAGCCGGGACCCCGCCACCCTCCTCGACACCGCCAACGCCGTGCTCTTCGAGGAGCACGACGAGGACTGGGAGCGGTTCTGCAGCGCGGCGTGCGCGGTCATCCGTCCCGGCGCGTCCGTCCGGGTCAGCCTGGCCTCGGCCGGGCACCCTCCGGTCATGGCGGTGCGCGCCGACGGCCGGGTCGAGGAGATCGAGGGACAGGGCCTGGCCCTCGGCCTCGACAGCCGGGTCCGTCTCCGGACCCGTCGCAGCGTCCTCGCCGCGGGCGACCTCCTTCTCCTCTACACCGACGGTCTGACCGAGGCGCGCGACGCAGAGGGGCGCTTCTTCGGGGAGACGGCATTCCTCCCCCTGCTGGCCGAGCTCGCCGGGCGGAGCGCCGAGGCGGTGGTGACCCGCCTGCTGCGCGCCGTGGAGGAGTTCAGCGCCGGGCACCTCACCGACGATCTGGCCCTCCTGGCCATCCGCGCCACCGGGAGCGAATAGCGACGGACCGGTAGGGTCTCCGTCTCGCACTCCAAACGCGCTCCGCAAGGACAGGGGGGACAGATGGGTCGGCTCGAGGGCAAGGTGGCGTTCATCACCGGCGCGGCGCGTGGCCAGGGCCGGGCCCACTGCGTGCGCCTGGCGGCCGAGGGGGCCGACATCATCGGCGTGGACATCTGCGGGGAGGTGGGGGCGTCCGAGCTGCCGCCGTCGGCGCCCCAGGACCTCGAGGAGACGGCGCGCCTGGTCGAGAAGGAGGGCCGCCGGGCCGTGACCAGGCAGGCCGACGTGCGCGACCTGGCGGCGCTGCAGTCGGCGGTCGACGAGGGAGTGGGCGAGCTCGGCCGTCTCGACGTGGTCGTGGCGAATGCCGGCATCCTCAACTGGAGCTGGTCCTGGGAGATGTCGGCCGAGCAGTGGCGCGACGTCATCGACGTGAACCTCACCGGGGTCTTCAACACCGTGAAGGCCTCGGTCCCGACGATGATCGCCCAGGGCCAGGGCGGCTCGATCATCATGACCAGCTCGGTGGCCGGCCTCTACGGCCAGCCCTTCACCGCCAGCTACACCGCCGCCAAGCACGGGGTGGTCGGGCTGGCCCGCTGCCTGGCCAACGAGCTGGCCGAGCACTCGATCCGGGTCAACACCATCCACCCCACGGGAGTGGAAACCGCCATGTTCCACGTGCCGGGGCTGTTCGAGCTGATCCAGTCCCGCGCCGCCACGCTGGGCCCCGTATTCATGAACTCACTGCCGGTCGAGGTCATGCAGCCGGACGAGATCGCCGCGGTGGTGGCGTTCCTGGCCTCGGACGACTCGAAGTACATCACCGGGGACCAGCTGCGGATCGACTGCGGAAAGCTCAACCGCTGAACCACTGATTCCCCGGGTCCGGCGGGTCCTGGTCGCGGGGTCGTCCGAGCCTCCCTGGGGAGGCGGCGCGTCCGTCCGCCGACGTGTTGTTCACGTCCCTGGCCCGGCAGTACGAACCACGGTGCCGCCGGCCTCCCGGGCTACCCGGTCGACAGCTCGTCGTCGGGAGCCTCCAGGACCCCGACGAGCATGGTGGTGAGATTGGCGAGGAACTGGTCACGGCTGAGGGGCAGGCGCCTGCCCTCCTCGATGAGCCGGGCCCGGTCGGCCATGGCCGCCGTCATCAGCATGATCATCCCGAGCACCCGCTCCCGGCGGAGAGCCAGCGGCAGCGACGGCGGCCGGGCCTCGATCTGCTCCAGGATCTCCTGCAGCCACGGCCCCACCCCGGGCCTGGCGTCCCTCCAGGCCGCGAAGGCGTCGGTCATCTGGGCCACGATCCGGAGGTAGTCGCGGCCCTCCTCGGTCTCGAGGCTCGTCCCGTAGGGGACGACGAGCGCGGCCACGAGCTCGCGGGTCGGGGCGTCCGGCCCGATCCGGGCCAGCCGCTTTCCCCGGTCCTCGTCGATGCGGTCGCCGTGGCGGGTGAGGATCACGTCGAGGACGCCGTCGCGCGACCCGAAGTGGTAGTTGAGGGCCGAGACGTTGCGCTGCCCGGCGGCCTGGGTTATCTCCCGGGTCGTGACCCGGTACAGGCCCTCCCGGGCGAACAGCCGCTCCGCCTGACGCAGGAGCCGCTCACGGGTCGCGGTGGCGTCCCGGGGCACGGCAGCGAGGGACCGGGCTCAGAGCTGCTTGAGCGCCGACACCGGCAGCACCTGCGGCCAGGCGACGTCGGGCAGCGGGTGCGAGAAGGTGTCGTACTTGGGCTTGGCCTGCTCGCGGTAGTAGCTCGTCGAGTGCTTGCGGTCGGAGTCGAACTCGGGGATCACCTTGTCCCCGAACAGCTCCAGCACCTCCAGCACCTCGTCGTGGTGCAGCCCCTCGATCGGCAGGCCGAACACGAGCTGGTCCATGCCGACGTCACCCCACCTGGTGATCTGCTCGGCCACCTCGTCGGGCGTGCCGCACAGCATGTAACCACCCTCGATGAGCCCGTCGAGCATTCCCTCGGGATCGTCCCCGGCCATGTCGCGGATGCTGATCGGGGGATCGGGCCAGGTGATGGCGTCCTGGGACTTCGGCATGGTGTCGTGGTAGAGGTTGACCATCGAGACCAGGTAGCCCCGACCCTTGCGCAGCGCCGCCTCGCGTGCCCGGGCCCGGTCCTCGAAGCAGAGCACCGAGTTGGTGATCATCACGTTGTCGTTCTTGAACTGGCCCAGGGGCTCGGTGCACCGGGAGGCGCCCTCCTTGTAGGCCTCGATGCGGCCGCGCAGGGCGTAGATCGGCTCGAAGTTGAAGGCGATGGCCCCGATGCCCAGCTCCCCCGCCCGGGTGAAGGTCGGCGGGTTGCCGCACGCCACCCAGATCGGCGGGTGGCCCTTCCCGTAGGGCTTGGGCAGCACGTTGTGGGGATAGGGCACGGTGAAATGCTCCCCCTGGTACTCGTAGTCCACCTGCTCCCACATCCGGGGGATCTCCCGGACCACCTCTTCCCACTCCGGCTTGGTGGAGTTCTTGTCGAGGATGTTGAACAGGGCGATCTCGTGGCTGCCCGCCCCCCGGCCGGTGCCGAACTCGAAGCGGTTGTCGGTGAAGTGGTCGAGCATGGCGGCCCGCTCGGCGAAGCGAGCCGGGTGCTCCTTGCGGGGGGACAGGCTGGTGATCCCGCTGCAGAGGTGGATGTAGTCGGTCTGGGCCGCGATGTAGCCCATGACCACCTCGGGGGCGGAGAGGTGGGAGTACTCGGTCAGGGCGTGGTGCTCCCCGAGCCAGGCGTACTTCCAGTTGTGCTTGTCGGCGAAGATCACGTACTCCGCCTCGCGCATCAGCTCGGTGTGCTCGAGGTCCGATACGTGGGCCGCCGGGCCCGGGATGTAGCCGTTGAGGAAGACGCCGAACTCCATTGGACCCCCCGAGGGACGCGTGTGGACTGTTCTAAGATCTAATCTTAGAACGCCCGGCGGTGTCAAGGGGTCCCAGGGGGCGGACGCGGGGGCGCCGGTCCCCCCGCCCCACCCGGATGGTCAGGTGATGTCCTGCTGCACGGCGGCCACCACCGCCTGGCTCACGGCTCCCACCCCGCCGAAGGCGTCGGCGGTCGCGGTCCACGGGGCCACGCCCTTGAGGTACGTGGCCGCGGGCGCCGGGAGGCTGTTGGGGTCGGTGAGGAGCAGCGGTCCCCCCTGCAGGGCCGCCGCCACCCCGCCGGCCAGGGCGTCCGGGTACTGGAGCCCGGTGGCCAGCCCCACCGTTCCCGGGGTGGGGAAGCACAGCGAGGCCAGGGCCGCCGAGGTGGCGTAGCGGTCGGCGCCGGCCACGGACTGGGCCTGGGGATCGGCCTGGCTGGCGGGACCGCCCACCGCGATGCGCACGTCGGACGGATTGGCGCTGATGTAGGCCTTGGTCTCCTGCGGCATGGTGGAACCGGCGGTCAGCAGGATCGCTCCGCCCTCGTAGGCGGCGGCGGCCCCGGCGCTGGTGGCGTCGGCGAAGTCGGTGCCGGTTGCCTCCATCACGACCGGCGGGTCCCCGAGGGCGCCGGCCACCTGCACGGCGGTGTCGTAGCGGTTGGCGCCGGCCAGACGCTCGACGTGGTACCCGGCGCTCGTGATCTGCCCGACGATCTGGTCGCTGACCGCCGCGGCGCCGCCGACTACGAACACTGTGGCCCCGGACGAGCCTCCGCCCAGCACCCGGTCGATCTCCCCCGAGACGCGCTCGTCGAGGCTGGCCTGGTGGGTCAGCAGCAGCGGTCCCCCGTTGGCCACGGCCAGCGGGACCCCGACCAGGGCGTCGGGGTAGGTGTCGGCACTGGCCAGCACCACGGCCTGGGCGTAGGGCCGCCCGGCCGCGTTGATCGGGCCGTTGGCCCCGGACTGGGGCGCGGCGGGGAACAGGGACTGGGAGGTGGCGATGGCCGTGGCCAGCCGGTCCGACCCGGCGATCCGGTTGACGAGGTTGGTCTGCGTGCCGCCGGACACCGCCCCGCCCGAGAACTCGGTGACGACCGGGTTGAGCTGCAGCCCCCCCGACGAGTCCGTGGTGCTGCTCGAGATGTAAGTGGCTCCGGCCAGGATGCTTCCGTCGGAGCGCACCGCACCCCCGCCTTCGCCGATCCCGGCGTCCGCCGCCTTCACCGCGGACAGCGCCACCCCCTGGTTGCCGAAGCCCAGCGCGGGCGTGCCGTCGGCGTTGAAGCCCCACGCCAGCAGGGAGTTGGTGTCGACCCCGTGGAGGATCAGTGGGAGGTCGGACGAGCTCAGCGGGTCGCTCCCGACGGAGACGTCGTTGAGGGGGGAGGCGACGCTGATCTGGCCGCCGCGTCCGAAGGTGGTGTCGACGGCTCCCGAGCTGGTGAGACGCAGGACTCCGGTCTCACCGGCGAGGTCCGCAACGGTCACGTACAACGTCCCGCCGGCCCCGGGAGCCACTCCGACCGGCGCAAGGGGCGTCGGTGCCACCGGCAGCGATGCCGTCCCGGCCTGGCCGAAGGTCGGATCGGGGACACCGGCGGAGCTCAGCCTCTGGACCAGGCCCGTGTCCTGGCTGGGCGTGCTCCCCAGAGTCAGCTCGGGGACCACGACGTTTCCCGACTGGTCGAGGGCCAGGTTCGTGGGGACGCCCTGAACCGACACAGAGCCGGCGGCGCCGAAGGTGGTGTCGGTCTGGCCGCCGGACTGGAGGCGCATGACCGAGCCGGACGCGGTGAGGGGGCTGGACGACGACGATCCCGAGATGGTGACCAGCCCGACGAGGATCTGCCCGCTCGCCAGGACCGCCAGCCCCGACCCCTCCACGAGCTCACCCTGGGCCAGCGTCACCGATCCCGACGTCCCGAACGTGGAGTCAGGCTTGCCGGCGGACGTGTAGCGGAGGAGAACGACGCTGCCGGACGGGGGGCTGGTCGACGAGGCGGGCGCGGTGGCGGTGTCGGCCAGGACGAGGATCCCGCCGTCGGGCGCCACCGCGACACGCGCGGCGTGGTCGTCGTCGGCGAGCTTGGTCGTCGTCACCCCCGAGGTGCCGAACGAGCTGTCGGCGCTGCCGTCGGGCATCAGCCGGGCCACACCGATCTCCGGGGTGCCGAGGTTGATCGTGGTCCCCGACGACGTGGTGGCGGTGTCAGCATCGCCCACCACGACGATCTTGCCGTCGGACTGCACCGCCATGGCGGTCGTCGCTCCGCCGTTCGGGAACGGGACCGCGGCCAGGCCGCTCTGCCCGAACGACGAGTTGACGTCGCCGGCCGCGGCGGCTGCGGGCGGCGCCGAAGCGGCGAAGACCGCCAGCAGTGCCCCCGCCACCGTCGTCGAGCGCGCCAGGCCCCAGCTCCACCGCCCCATGACCGACCCCTTCCTGTGCGGAGGGGAGTTTGGCAGGCCTCAGGCCCCGGGCGCGCCCGGACGCCGTTCGGCGGGAGTCCGCCCGCCGATCCGGTCCAGCGTGCGGATGCGGGGGTTCTCGTCATCGACCTCGACGCGGACCGAACCGAGCCCCTCCGAGGAGACGGTGAGCAGGCGCGTTGCGGAACGCCTTCCCACCGCCGAAGCCTGGGAACGGATTTGCGGGGCCGCCCGCCCAGGTAGGCCGGTTTCGGTCAGCCGGCCTGGGCCCCCGCTGGAAGGGAAACCCTCCGCCCCGACCAGCGGGACAGCCGGCCCGGCATCCACCAGTTCCACCGCCCGAGCAGCGCCACGAGGGAGGGGACCAGCAGGGCCCGCACGACGGTGGCGTCGAGGAGGATCCCGACCCCGAGCCCGGTGGCCATGACCTTGAGGTCGGTCACCGGCGCCGAGGCCAGGGAGGCGAAGGCCAGGAACAGGATCAGCGCCGCGCTGGTCACCAGCCGCCCCGTCCGCCCCAGCCCCTCGACCACCGCGGCCGAGGTCGAACCGGTCCGGTCGTACTCCTCGCGCACCCGGGCCAGGATGAACACCTCGTAGTCCATCGACAGCCCGAAGAGGAAGGCGAAGACCATCAGCGGTATCCAGAAGGTGATGGCGCCCGTGGCCGGGACGGAGAACAGCGCCTGGGAGCCGTGCCCCTCCTGCCAGAACCACGCCAGGAACCCGAAGGTGGCGGTCAGCGACAGGAGGTTGAGCACCACCGCCTTGAGCGCCAGCACGACCGAGCGGAAGGCGAGGCTGAGCAGCACGACGGTGAGGACGGCGATGAGCCCGAACATCAGCGGGAAGCGGCCATATACGGCGTGGCTGAAGTCCTGGAGGTTCGAGCCGGCGCCGGTGATCCCGATGACGCCCGGCTGACCCACCACCGCGGCGCGCGCCGCGCTGACCGGGCCGAGCGAGGTGTTGTTGAGAGAAGCGACATTCGGCACGGCCACCAGGTCGGTGAGCCCGTCGCGGGAGCCAGTGGGACCAGCGGGCCGGGCCACGGTGGTGATCCCCGGCACGTGTGAGAGCCGGGCCTGCACCGTCGGCGCCTCGGAGGAGGTGGTGAGCACCTCGATCGGGGTGAGCACGCCGGTGGGGACCCCCTGGGAGGTCAGCGTGGTCAGGGTGTCGTGGGCCGCGCCCGTCCGGGCCAGGGCCGACAGGCTGTCGGTGCCGAAGCGGATGCCGAATACCGGGACGATCAGGAGGGCGAGGACGACGGCGGCGGCGCCCACTCCCGCCAGCCTGCGCCTGACGATGAAGCCGGCCCAGCGGGTCCATGCCCGGCTGGCGACGTTCTCGTGACGACGGTGGGGCCAGTCCATGCGCTGGCCGATGCCACCCAGCAGGGCCGGGAGCAGGGTCAGCACCACCAGCACGGACACGGCCGGGATCAGCATCCCGCCGATGCCCACGCTGCGCATGGCGGGCATCGGGATGACGACCAGCGACAGCAGCCCGATGGCCACGGTCAGGCCGGACAGCGCCACGGTGCGCCCGGCCGTGGCGGAGGCCAGCACGATGGCGTCGTGGTTGTCGGCCCCCTTGTCGCGCTCCTCCCGCCAGCGGGTCACCAGGAGCAGCGAGTAGTCGATGGCCACGCCCAGGCCGATCAGCGAGACGAGGAACTCCACGATGAAGGAGATGTCGGTCAGGTAGGTCATCCCGAACACGACGAGGAGGGTGGCCACGATGGCCACGGCCGCGACCAGCAGCGGCAGGAAGGCCAGGAGGGAGGCGAACACGAACGCCAGCACCGCCAGGGCGCCCAGACCGCCGATGAGGGTCTCGAGCAGGACGCCCGGCCCCTTGTCCTGGCCGCCGGACTGCAGCTGGTCGAGGCTCGTGGTACCGACCTGGTAGCCCGGAAGGGCGGAGCGCAGCACCGCTTCGACGTGCTCGGGGGTCTTGCTGTTCGTGAAGCCGTGGGCCTCAGGCGTGAGCACCAGCGCCCAGGTGCTGCGGCCGTCCCGGGTCACGAAGGCGGGGTCGTGGGTCACGGCCAGGTCGACGACCCGGACCGTGGGCACGGCTGCCCGCACCCGCCCGAAAGCGGCGGCCAGCGGGGCGGAGTCGCGGGAGACCGTCTGGCCGGCGGGAACGGTCACCACCGCCACGTCCGGCGTGGTCTCCCCGCCGTTGCCGTAGACGCCGACGATCCGGTGGGCCGTCTCATAGCCCGGCTGGCCCGGCAGGGAGAACTCCACCTTCAGCCGGTTGGACACCTTCCCGGCCGCCGCCCCGCCGGCGATGAAGACGACCAGCCAGACGACCATCACGGCCCGGCGGTGGCGCAGGACGGCTGCGGCCAGTCGGGCGATCCACGACCCGGTGGGAGGGCCCGAGCCCGGGCTGGCGGCGGGAGCCGGGGCGGGGGGGACGGTGATCGTCGAGGTCATCGGGCTGTCCTCCGGTCGAATTCAATTCCAGCCGTGAACGGTTCTACCAGGAATACTTCTGCTCCACTACTATTAATTGTGTGACAGAAGTCTCGGACCAGGCGTGGGCAACGGTCGGCTTCCTCCTGTCGCAGCTGGGGTCGGCCAACGCCCGGTGGTTCCACGAGACGCTGGTCCCGGTCGGGCTCGAGCCCCGCCAGTTCGCCATCCTGCGCTGGGTCGCCCAGGACGAGGGCCGTTCCCAGCAGGCCCTCGGGGACGCCCTCGGCATTGCCCCCAGCCGGATGGTGGCGCTCATCGACGAGCTCGAGGAGCGCGGCCTGGTCGAACGCCGGACCAACCCGGCCGACCGCCGGGCGCGGGCCCTCCACGTCACCGCCGACGGCCGCCGCCTCCTGGCCACGGCCATGGAGCGGGCCCTGGCCCACGAAGCTCAGCTGTGCGCGCCCCTCACCCTCGACGAGCGCCAGGCCCTCGTCGAGCTGCTCCAGCGGGTGGCCGCCGGGCAGGGCCTGATCCCCGGGGTCCACCCGGAGCTGCGCACAGGAGATTCTCCGCTCGAACACGACCACTAGACGATGAGCGCCCGCCGGACTCATCGGTGGGGGCTCGTCGGGGTCGGCGCTACCGGCGCCAGGTCCTCCCCGACCAGTGCGGACCGCTCAGGCCATGAACTCCTCGATGAGGCGGTTGACCTCATCGGGCGCCAGCAGCTGGTTGAAGTGACCCACGCCCGGGGTGCGGGCGTTGCGGAGCGCCGGTGACAGCGCCTCGAGCTTCTCGGGCTGGTTGATCGCCTGGTCGGCGTGGATGGCGAGAACGGGGGCGCGCACCGCCCTCAGCGCCGCCGCCCCGTCCCACGCTCCCATGCCGCGCATGCACGCCAGGGCCACGTGGTCCGGCGGCCTCAGCATCTCCCCCACCACGCGCGCCTTCAGGGCGGGATCGTCGGTGGGCAGGAAGAGCGCGCCTTCGACGAATGACCTCCTGACGGCCCCGACGTCGGCTCCGCTGAGGTTCTCGGCGATCGGCCCGAACAGCGCCGCCTGCTCCTCGAGGGAGCCGAGGGGCGCGGCGTCGACCAGCACCAGCGCCGACACGAGCTCGGGGTAGCTGGCCGCCAGCTGCACGACGACGGCCGCCCCCATGCTGTGGCCGACCGCCACCGCGCCGTGGAGATCCAGCTTGGCGGCCGTCAACGCCACATCGTCGGCCAGGACCGGGATCCCGTAGTCCCCCTCCGGCGCCTCACTGGCACCGTGGCCGCGCAGGTCGACGGCCACCACGCGGTGGTGGCGCCCGAAATGGTCGAACTGCGGGGCGAAGTAGGTGTGGTCACACGTCCACCCGTGCACGAACAGCATCGGCGGCGCACCTTGGCCCGCCTCGTCGTAGGCCAGCTCCACGCCCGGGAGGGTATCGTGACGATGTGCGCTTCAACCACATGGAGCTGACCTTTGCCAAGGGAACGCTGACCGACGAGTTCAGGGAGGAGGTGGACGCCTTCTACGGCTCGGTGTTCGGTTGGAAGACCACCGACACCGAGGTCGTGGGCCAGCGCTGCCACCTGCTCCTCCCGGACCCCGACCAGTTCATCCTCCTGGCCGAGAGCAGCAAGCCGATGAGCTCCCCCGGCTACGACCACCTCGGCCTGCTCCAGGACACACGTGACGAGGTGGACGACCTCCTCGAGGCGTGCAAGCGCTACCGCGACAAGGACGACCGGGTACAGATCCAGGAGTACGAGGACCTGGTCTACCCGCAGCTGACGGTGCACGCCTTCTACGTGAAGTACCTGCTCCCGATCTACTTCGACGTCCAGTCGATGGAGCGCCGCTAACCGCTCGTCCGGCCGATCAGCGCACCCACCTTGGGGGGCGGTAGAGGCGGAGGGCCCGTTCACGGTGGCGCTCCTCCTCCAACTGCCGGCGGCGGGCGGACAACAGGTCATAGGTGGTGAGCACCCCGACCACCTCTCCCGGCCGGTCGCGGTCGACGATCGGCAGGGCGCCGAGCTCGTGCGCCGCCATGCGGTCCGCCACCGGGCGCAGAGTCTCGTCAGGGTAGGCGGTGATCACCGTCGTGTGCATCACCGACCCGACCGGTCCGGCTCCGTCGGCGGCCGGCGGCAGGTCCGTGGCTCCTACCACGCCGACCATGAGGCCGGCCTCGTCGACGACCGGGTACAGCTTCTGGCGCCGGAGGAGCGGATCTTCCAGGGCGGACCGCATCTCGTTGGCGGACGTGCCGGCCGTCACGGTGTAGAGCTCCCGCTGCATCACCTCCCGTGCGAACATCGCCTCCAGCGGGTCGACGCCGTACTCCCTCATCACGTGGAAGCCCCTCCGGGCCACCTTCTCGGTGAGGATCGAACGCCTCAGTACCAACGCCGAGACGAGATGGGCCAGGGCGCACGCGATGAGGAGCGGCAGCAGGGTCCCGTTGTCGTGGGTGAGCTCGAAGGCGAACACGATCGACGTGAACGGTGACCGGGTCACCCCCGCCAGCGTGGCGGACATGCCCACGAGCGCCCACGCCCCCGCCGGCCCGCCGAAGGCGTGGCCCATCACACCACCGAGGGCGGCACCCATTATCAACAGCGGCGCCAGGATGCCGCCGCTGGTGCCCGAGCCCAGGGCCACCGACCAGATCACCAGCTTGACGAGGAGCAGAGCGACCAAGCCGCCGATGGCTATCCGTCCGGCCAGCTCGTCACCGATCGAGGCGTACCCGACGCCGAGGGCACGCGGCTCGATCAGCCCTCCGAGACCAACGACCACCCCACCCAGGGCCGGCCACCACGACCAGTGGATCGGCAGGCGCTTGAAGGCGTCCTCGGCGCCGTAGACCGCGTTCGTGAGCACCCACGCCAGACACCCGCCCGCCAGGCCGATCAGCGCCGCCTCGGCCACCCCGGTTCCGGAGAAGGTCCCGTGGGACGCCACCGGGAACAACGGGGCCGGCTGCACCAGACCGTGACTGGAGAACACGTTCCGGAGGGCGTCGGCCACGGTGACCGCCACCGCGATCGGCACCATCGAACGGGGCTTCCACTCGAACACGAGAAGCTCGATGCCGAACAGGGCCGCCGCCACCGGCGTCCCGAAGACGGCCGCCATGCCCCCGCACGCACCGGCCACCAGCAGCGTGCGCCGCTCGATGGCCGACAGCCGGAAGAACTGGGCGAGGACCGATCCCACCGCCCCACCGGTGAGGATGATCGGTCCCTCGGCCCCGAAAGGTCCGCCCGAGCCGATGCTCACGGCCGACGAGATCGGCTTCAGGATGGCCAGCCTGGGCTCGACCTTGGACCCGCCGATCAGGATCGTCTCCATCGCTTCCGGGATGCCGTGGCCCCGGATGCGCTCCGAACCGAACCGGGCCATCACCCCGACGATCAGGCCACCGACCACCGGGATCACGACAGTGACCGCCCCGAGGTGGCGGACGGTCGGCGGAACCAGCCGGAAGCCCACCTGGCCGTAGTAAGCGAGGTGGGTGAACAGGCCGATCAGGTCCAGCA
>DASUHN010000178.1 GCA_036273495.1 Acidimicrobiales bacterium
TGTCCGGTCAGGCCGGCGCCCTGCGCCTGGGCATCGCCCGGGCCATGGCCGAGCTGGAGCCCGACCTGCGGGAGCCGCTCAAGCGGGCCGGCCTGCTCACCCGTGACCCCCGTAAGAAGGAGTCCAAGAAGTACGGACTCAAGAAGGCGCGCAAGGCCCCTCAGTACTCGAAGCGCTAAGGCCGCATGCGCCTGGCCTTCGGAACCGACGGGGTCCGCGGGGTCGCCAACTCCGAGCTGTCCCCGGAGCTGGCGCTGGCCATCGGCCGCGCCGCCGCCCGCATCCTCGGGCGGGACACCTTCCTGGTAGGGCGGGACACCCGCCGCTCCGGTCCGTTGCTGCAGGCCGCCTTCTCGGCCGGGCTGGCCTCGGAGGGCGCCGACGTTGTCGACCTGGGCGTGATCCCCACGCCCGGCGTGGCCTGCATCGCGGCGCGTCGAGGCCTGCCGGCGGCGGTCATCTCCGCCTCCCACAACCCCTTCCCCGACAACGGGGTGAAACTGCTCGGCCCCGGCGGCACCAAGCTGGACGAGGACATCGAGCGGAGCATCGAGGCGGAGCTCGGGACCGTGCTGGCGGGCCCGGCCGGCTCCCACGAGCTGCCTTCGGGGGACGCCGTCGGGCGGATCACCGGTGACGAGGACGCCGGGCGGCGCTACCTGGACCGGCTGCGGGAGAGCCTGGCGGGGCGCACCCTCACCGGCCTGCGGGTGGTCGTCGACTGCGCCAACGGCGCCGCCAGCGGGCTGGCCCCCGGGCTTCTCGAGTCGCTGGGCGCCGAGGTGACGGTCCTCAGCGCCGCGCCCGACGGCGTCAACATCAACGCCGGCTGCGGGTCCACCCACCCCCAGTCCCTCCAGGAGGCGGTGGTGGCGGCCGGCGCCGACGTCGGGTTGGCCCTGGACGGGGACGCCGACCGGGTCGTGGCCGTGGACGAGCGGGGCCGCCTGGTCGACGGCGACCATCTGATGGCCATGAGCGCCCTGGACCTGCGCGACCGGGGCCTGCTGGCCGGCAACACCGTGGTGGTCACGGTGATGAGCAACCTCGGCTTCCGGCGGGCCATGGAGGCGGCGGACCTGGCCGTCCACGAGACCCCGGTCGGGGATCGCCACGTGCTGGCGGCCATGGAGACCCACGGCTGGGTGCTCGGCGGGGAGCAGTCGGGCCACATCATCTTCCGGCACCTGGCGTCCACCGGTGACGGCATGCTGACGGGGCTGCAGGTCCTCGACCTGGTCCAGCGGCGGCAGCGGAGCCTCGGGGAGCTGGCCGCCGAGTCGATGACCCGGATGCCCCAGGAGCTGCGCAGCGTCCGCGTGGCCGACCTGTCCCGCCTGGACGAGGCGCCGGCGGTGTGGGACGCCGTGGCCGAGACCGAGCGCTCGCTCGGTCACCGGGGCCGGGTGGTCCTCCGGGCCAGCGGG
The DNA here is from genome assembly GCA_036273495.1 of Acidimicrobiales bacterium. NCBI lineage: Bacteria > Bacillati > Actinomycetota > Acidimicrobiia > Acidimicrobiales > Acidimicrobiales bacterium. Next base: position 1,428 of record DASUHN010000178.1, read on the forward strand.
ACCGAGCCGGTCGTGCGGGTCATGGTCGAGGCCGACGACCCGGGCACGGCCGCCTCCGCCGTGGACCGGCTCTGCCACGTGGTCGAGCAGGCGCTCGGGGTGGCCTGAGCCCCGGCCGGGCGGGCGTAGCCTGGCTGGCCATGTGCGGGATCATCGGGGTCACCGGCTCGACCGACGCGCTGCCGATCCTCATGGAGGGACTGGGGCGCCTCGAGTACCGGGGCTACGACTCGGCGGGCGTGGCCCTCCAGGCCGACGGCCGGATCTGGATGCGGCGCCGGGCGGGGAAGCTCTCCGAGCTGGCCGGGGTGGTGGGAGACGCGCCGGCCGGCACCCGGGCGGGCATCGGCCACACCCGGTGGGCTACCCACGGCCGTCCCGACGACCACAACGCCCACCCCCACCGGGACTGCTCGGGGCGCCTGGCCCTCGTGCACAACGGGATCATCGAGAACCACCTGGCCCTGCGGGCCGAGCTGGAGGCCCAAGGGCACACGATCGTGTCGGAGACCGACACCGAGATGCTGGCCCATCTCATCGAGTCCCACCTGGACCGGGGGACCGGACTCCTGGAGGCGGTGCGGACCACCATGGCCCAGGTCGACGGGGCCTTTGCCCTGGCGGTCATCCACGCCGACGAGCCCGAGCTGATCGTGGCCGCCCGCCGGGTGAGCCCGCTGATCGTCGGGCGCACGCCGGCCATGGGACTGGTCGGCTCGGACATCCCCGCCGTGCTGGGCCAGACCCGTGACATCTACGCCATCGACGACGACCAGGTGGTCGAGGTCCGCCCGGGGGACATCCGGGTGACCGCCCTCGATGGCTCCGCTGTGCAGCCGCTCCAGCTGCGCGTCGACTGGGACCTCGAGCAGGCGGAGAAGGGCGGCTATGCCGACTTCATGCTCAAGGAGATCCACGAGCAGCCCCGGGCCGTGACCGACACCCTCGTCGGGCGCCTGCAGCCCGACGGGACCCTGCGCCTCGACGAGAGCCGCCTGTCCGACGACGACCTGCGCCAGATCGACAAGGTCTTCGTCGTCGGCTGCGGGACCAGCTACTACGCCGGGCTGGCGGCCAAGTACGCCATCGAGCACTGGGCCAAGCTGCCCGTGGAGATCGACATCGCCAGCGAGTTCCGCTACCGCGACCCGGTCCTCGACGCCAGCACCCTCGTGGTCGGTGTCAGCCAGTCCGGGGAGACCGTCGACACCATGGAGGCCATGCGCCACGCCCGGCTCGGCAAGGCCAAGGTGCTGGTGATCACCAACGTGATCGACTCGTCGATGGCCCGGGCCGCCGACGCCGTGCTCTACACACGCGCCGGACCCGAGATCGGCGTGGCCGCCACCAAGACCCACCTGGCCCAGCTGGTCGTGATGCAGGTGCTGGCCCTCTATCTGAGCCAGCTGCGGGGCACGCTGTACCCCGAGGAGGTGGCGCGCCTGGTCGAGGAGCTCAAGCAGCTGCCGGAGCGCGTCGCCGCCGCCCTGGCGTGCGCCGACGACGTCGAGGCGGTGGCGCGCAGCTGCACCGACGTGCGCGACTTCTTCTTCGTCGGTCGCCACGTCGGGTATCCGGTCGCCCTCGAGGGGGCGCTCAAGCTCAAGGAGATCGCCTACCTGCGGGCCGAGGGCTATCCGGCGGGGGAGCTGAAGCACGGGCCGATCGCCCTCATCGAGCCGGGCACCGTGGCGGTGGGGGTGGCCACGCGCGGGCACCTGCTCGACAAGATGCTCTCGAACATCGCCGAGATCCGGGCACGGGGTGCCACCGTGGTGCTGGTGGTGAACGAGGGTGACGAGGCCACCGCCGCCCAGGCCGACTTCGCCCTGGTGGTGCCGGAGACCCACGAGCTGTTCGCCCCCGTGGTGGCAGTGGTGCCGCTTCAGCTGTTCGCCTACCACCTGGCCAAGATGCGCGGCAACGACGTGGACCGACCCCGGAACCTGGCCAAGACCGTCACGGTCGAATGACCGGCCCGATCGTCCAGATCGGCATCGACGTGGCCGAGGTGCCACGGTTCCGCACCGTCCTGGCCCGCCGCCCCCGGCTGGCCGAGCGGGTCTTCACCGACGCCGAGCGGGCCTACGCCCTCCGCAAGCGCGATCCGACCGAGCGGTTCGCGGCGCGCTTCGCCGCCAAGGAGGCGGTGATGAAGGCCCTCGGCGTGGGCCTGGGGCGCTTCCCCTTCCGCGACGTCGAGGTGGTGCGCGCCCGCAGCGGGGCACCGGGCCTGTTCCTGTACGGCAAGGCGGCGGCACTGGCCGAGGAGCGAGGGGTGGTGGAGTGGCGCATCTCGCTCACCCACAGCGAGTTGATCGCCGCGGCCATAGTTGTGGCTCTGGGCACGCCGTAGGCACAGTGGTGGCCCTGGGCACGCCCTAGGCACAATCGTGGCCCTGGGCGCGCCCGGCCCGTAGCGTTGGGCGCGGTGCAGCCCGTGGTGACCGTCGAGGAGATGCGCGCCATCGACGCCGCCGCCCAGCGCGACACTCCGGTCGAGACGCTGATCGAGCGGGCCGGGGCCGTCGCCGCCCACGCCGCCCTGGATCTGCTCGGCGGCGCCTACGGGCGGCGGGTCGTCGTGGTGGCGGGCAAGGGGCACAACGGGGACGACGGCCGGGTGGCGGCCCGGCACCTGGCGGCTCGGGGGGCGAGGGTGACGGTGATCGACGTGGCCTCGGCGCCGCCCTCCCTGCCCGAGGCCGACCTCGTAGTCGACGCCGCCTTCGGCACCGGCTTCCGGGGGGAGTACGACGCCCCCCGCACCGACGCACCCGTGCTGGCCCTCGACATCCCGTCCGGTGTAGACGGGGACACGGGCCAGGCCGGGTCGGGAGCCGTGCGCGCCACCGCCACCGTGACCTTCGCGGCCTGGAAGCCGGGCCTGCTCCTTGGGGACGGGCCCGAACGCGCCGGTCGGGTCCGGGTGGCCGACATCGGCCTCGACTGTTCCTGCGCTCGCGCCGGCCTGGTCGGGTCCGACGACCTGGCGGCCCGCGTGCCCCGGCGGACGCGCGAGTGGCACAAGTGGAAGACCGCAGTCGGGGTGGTGGCGGGAGCGCCGGGGATGATGGGCGCCGCCACCTTCTGCACCCGGGGCGCGCTGCGCGCCGGCGCCGGCATGGTCCGCCTGGCCGTTCCCGGCGCCGGCCCCGCCGACCTTCCCGCCGCCGAGGCGGTGGCCACCGGGCTCCCCGCCGAGGGCTGGGCCGCCGGCGCGGCGGAATGGGTGCAGCGGTGCGGGGCGGTAGTCGTCGGTCCCGGCCTGGGCCGGGCGGCGGGCACGGCCGAGGCGGTGCGGCGTCTGGTGGCGGACGCCCCCGTCCCGGTCCTGGTCGACGCCGACGGTCTGCACGCCCTGGGCCGCGACGCCGGCGCCGTGCTGCGCACGCGGTCGGCCCCGACCGTCCTCACCCCGCACGCCGGGGAGTTCGAGGTCCTGACCGGCGCGGCCCCGGGCCCGGACCGGCTGGCCGTCACCCGCAGCCTGGCGGCGGACACGGGCGCGGTCGTGCTCCTCAAGGGGTCCACGACCGTGGTCGCCGGGCCCGACGGCCGGGTCCTCCTGTCCGCCGCGGGCGGGCCCGGGCTGGCCACCGCCGGCACGGGGGACGTCCTGTCGGGGGTGATCGCCGCCTTCCTGGCTTCCGGGCTCGACCCGCTCTGGGGCGCCGCTCTCGGGGCCCACACCCACGGGGTGGCCGGCTCGCGGGGCCTCCCGCACGGCCTGGTGGCGGGGGACCTGCCGGAGCTGGTGGCCGCCGTCCTGTCCGAGCTGGTGACCGGGGACGGGCCGGAGGGGGGGCCGTGACCCGGGCGCGGATGCGCCCGGCGTGGGCGGAGATCGACCTCGACGCCGTGGCCGGCAACGCCGCCAGCCTGGTGGCGCTGGTGGCCCCGGCCCGGCTGTGCGCGGTCGTGAAGGCCGACGGCTACGGCCACGGGGCGGTCGAGGTGGCCCGGGCGGCTACGGCCGGAGGGGCCGAGTGGCTGGCGGTGGCCCTGGTCGAGGAGGGCCTCGAGCTGCGCCAGGCCGGGATCGGGGCGCCGATCCTCGTGCTGTCCGAGGCGCCGCCCTCCGCCCTGCCCGACGCGGTGGGGGCGGGGCTGGCCCTCACCGTCTACACGGCTGCGGGCATCGCGGAGGCGGCGGGGGAGGGGGGCCGCCTCGCCCGGCGGGTGCCGGTGCATCTGAAGGTCGACACCGGCATGCACCGGGTGGGCGCCGACCCGGCCGACGCCCCGGCCCTGGCCGGGCGGATCGCGTCGGAGCCGGCTCTCCGGTTCGAGGGCCTGTGGACCCACCTGGCGGTGGCCGACGAGCCCGACGACCCGTTCACCGGAGAGCAGCTGGCCCGGTTCGACAAGGTGCGCGCCGAGCTGGCGGGCAGGGGGCTGGTCCCGGAGATGGTGCACGCCGCCAACTCCGGCGGGGCCCTCCTGCACCCGGCGGCGCGCCTCGACCTGGTCCGCTGCGGGATCTCGCTGTACGGGTACCCGCCGGCTCCGGGGCTGGCCGGCGGGGCGGATCTGACGCCGGTCCTCGGTCTCAAGGCCGAGGTGACCCTGGTGCGCCGGCTGGCCGCGGGGGAACGCCTCTCCTACGGCCTCCGCCGCCCCCTTCCGGCCGATTCGGTGGTGGCGACCGTGCCCCTCGGCTACGCCGACGGGGTGGTGCGGGCCCTGGCCCGGGCCGGGGCCGAGGTCCTCGTCGGGGGCCGGCGCTGCCCGATCGCCGGCACGGTGACCATGGACCAGCTCATGGTCGACTGCGGGCCCGACGCCGCCGTGCAGCCGGGGGACGAGGTGGTCCTCCTCGGCCGCCAGGGCAGCGAGTCCGTCACCGCCGAGGAGTGGGCGCGGCTGTTGGGGACGATCTCCTACGAGGTCCTCTGCGGGGTGGGGCCCCGCGTCGACCGGCGCTACACCGGCGGCCCGGCGCCCTCCTGAGCCCGTGCTCACCGACGTCCCCGGGGTGGCGGTCGGCCACTGGACCGAGCCGGTGGCCCGGACCGGGTGCACCGTCGTGCTGCTCGACGACGGGGCGGTGGCGTCGGGCGAGGTGCGGGGCGGCGCCCCCGGCACGCGCGAGTGGGCCCTCCTGGCCCCCGAGCGGCTGGTCGATCACGTCGACGCGGTGGTGCTCACCGGCGGGTCGGCCTTCGGGCTGGCGGCGTGCGACGGCGTGACGCGGTGGTGTGCCGAGCACGAACGGGGCTACCCCACGCGTGCGGGGCGGGTCCCGATCGTCGTCGGCGCCGTGCTGTTCGATCTCGGGACCGGTGACGGCAGCGTGCGCCCCGGCCCGGCCGAGGGCTACGCCGCCGCCGCGAGCGCCGGCCGGGCCCCGTTCGCGACCGGACCGGTGGGAGCGGGCGCCGGTGCGACCGTGGGCAGCTGGCGGGGGCCGGAGGGGTCCCGGCCCGGTGGGCTCGGGACCGCCACCCTCCCTCACGGCGGACTGGTCGTCGCCGCCCTGTGCGCGGTGAACGCCTACGGGGACGTGCTGGCGCCGGGGGCCGAGCCCGGCGCGGTCGTCGACGTGGCCCGGCTGCTCGAGGTGCCCGCCCCGGCTGCGTTCCAGGAGAGCACCACCATCGGCGTGGTCGCCACCAACGCCGTGCTGGACAAGCGCGGCTGCCTGCTCGCCGCCCAGTCGGCCCACGACGGCCTGGCCCGGGCCCTCGAACCGGCCCACACCACGGTCGACGGGGACGCCCTGGTCGTGGTCTCCACCGCCGCCACCGAGGCCGCCGGCGGCGGGGTGGAGGTCCGCCTGGACGGCCTGCGGGCCCTGGCCGCCCGGGTCACCACGGCAGCCGTCCGCGCCGGCGCGGCGGCCGTAGCATCGTCGGGATGACCTTGGAGGAGCTGCGCGCCGAGGGAGTGGCGTGTACCCGCTGCGCCCTGGCGGGCAGCCGGACCCAGGTTGTCTTCGGGGTGGGCAACCCCCGCGCCGGGCTCATGCTCATCGGCGAGGGGCCCGGTCGCGACGAGGACCTGCAGGGGGAGCCGTTCGTGGGCCGGTCGGGAAAGCTGCTCGACCGGCTGCTGGCCGAGGAGATGGGGATCGACCGCACCGGCTGCTACATCGCCAACGTGCTGATGTGCCGGCCGCCGGGGAACCGCGACCCCCGGCCCGAGGAGATCGAGAGCTGCCGGCCCCACCTGCAGGCCAAGATCGAGCTGATGCGCCCGCGGGTGATGATCACCCTCGGGAACTTCGCGACCCGCTTCGTGCTCGAACGGACCGAGGGGATCAAGCGCCTGCGGGGCCGGGTCTACCCCTACGACCACGGGGTGGTCGTCCCGACGTACCACCCGTCGGCGGCGCTTCGCAGCGGCGGGGAGGTGCTGGCCGAGATGCGGGCCGACCTCATCCGGGCCAAGCAGGCTCTCGCCGCCCCGTCGGCACCCGCCCCGGCCGCCGGGCCCGTCCGTTGATCCGCCTGCGCTCCGCCTCGCCCGAGGACACCCGCGCCATCGGCGCCGCCGTGGCCGGCCTGGCCCGCCCGCGTGACCTCGTTCTCCTGGCCGGGGACCTGGGGGCGGGCAAGACCGTGTTCACCCAGGGCTTCGGCTCCGCCCTCGGCGTCAAGGAGCCGATCACCAGCCCCACCTTCACCCTCGTGCGCACCTACGCCGGGCGCATCCCGCTCGTCCACGCCGACGTCTACCGCCTGGAGCGGGTCCAGGAGGTGATCGACCTCGGGCTTCCCGAGCTGCTCGACGACGGCGGGGGCGCGGTGGCGGTGGTGGAGTGGGGGGACGTGGCGGCGGCCACTTTCGCCGCCGACTACCTGTCGGTGCGCATGGACTACGACGAGGACGGGGACGAGGCGCGCTGGGTGTCGGTGCGGGGCGTGGGTCCCCGCTGGTCGGCGCGCGCCGAGTCTCTCCGCGCCGCCCTGGCCCCCTGGGAGAAGCAGTGATCATCCTCGGGATCGAGACCGCCACCGCCCGGGTGGGCTGCGCCCTCGGCGGTGTCGAGGGGGTGCTGGCCGAGTTCCACTCCAGCCGGGACCGCCGCCACGCCGAGACCCTGGCCCCGGCCATCGAGTTCCTGTGCCGGGCGGCGCACATCGAGCCGCGCGAGATCAGTGTGGTGGCCGTCGACACCGGCCCCGGCCTGTTCACCGGCCTGCGGGTCGGCGTGGCCACGGCCAAGGCCATGGCCCAGTCGCTCCGGGTCCCGATGATCGGGCTGTCCAGCCTCGACCTGCTGGCGTTCGGGGTGCGCTACACCGACCGCCTCATCGTCCCGGTCATCGACGCCCGTCGCGCCGAGGTGTACTACGCCAAGTACCGCCACGTGCCCGGGGGCGTGCAGCGAGTGTCGGACTACCGGGTGGCCTCGCCCTCGGAGGTGGCGGGGGAGCTGCAGGCCACGCGCCAGAACTGCCTGGTGATCGGGGACGGGGCGCTGCGCTACGCCGGCGTCCTCGGCGCCGAGTCCAGCGTCGAGCTGGGTACGGTCGGGAACGCCTATCCCAGCCCGGGGGCACTCGTCGAGCTGGCCCACCCCCGCGCCGTGCGCGAGGAGTTCGTCCACCCGTCCGAGCTCGAGGTGATGTACCTGCGGCGGTCGGACGCCGAGATCAACTGGGACGCCCGCCAGCGCGGGGGAGAAGCCGGTGCAGCAGCCGCTGGTTGACCTCGGCGGGGAGATCACGCTCGCTCCCATGCGCCGGCGCCACCTGCGCTCGGTGCTGCGCATCGAGGCCCTCGTGTACCCCCGGCCGTGGTCGGCCTCGCTGTTCATGAGCGAGCTGGCTCTGCGCGGCACGCGTGCCTATCACGTCGCCAAGACGGGCAACTCGGTGGTGGGCTACTCCGGGCTGATGCTCGGGACCGAGGACGCCCACGTGACGACGATTGCCGTCGACCCCGAGTGGCAGCGCCGGCGGGTCGGCATGCGGCTGATGCTGAACATGGCCCACGCGTCGGTGGAGCGGGGAGCGCGCAACATGACCCTCGAGGTGCGCGTGGCCAACACCGGCGCCCAGGCCCTCTACCATCGGTTCGGATTTGCCCCGGCCGGGATCCGCAAGAACTACTACTCCGAGACCAACGAGGACGCCCTGGTGATGTGGGCCACCGACATCGACACCCCCGCCTACGCAGAGCGGCTGGAGGGGATCGAGAAGGAGCTGGCGGCGCGCCCATGAGCCGGATCCTGGCCATCGAGACGTCCTGCGACGAGACCGCCGCCGCGGTGGTGGAGGACGGCCGCCGGGTCCTCGCCTCGGTCGTCAGCAGCCAGGTCGACCTTCACGCCCGTTACGGCGGGGTGGTCCCGGAGCTGGCCGGGCGCGCCCACGTCGAGCTGCTCACGCCGGTGGTGGCCGAGGCCCTGCTCGAGGCCCGGGTCGAGAACGGGCCGGACGGCCGCCCCGGCCTCGACGCCGTGGCCGCCACCATCGGCCCCGGCCTCATCGGCGCCCTCCTGGTCGGGGTGAGCGCGGCCAAGGCCATGGCCCTGGCGTGGGGCCTCCCGTTCGTCGGGGTCAACCACCTCGAGGGCCACCTGGCCGCCGCCTTCCTCGAGGAGCCCGAGCTCGAGTTCCCGCTGGTGGTGCTGATGGTGTCGGGCGGCCACACCATGCTCGTGCTGATGGAGGGGCCGGGACGGTACCGGCTGCTGGGCCAGACCATCGACGACGCCGCCGGCGAGGCCTTCGACAAGGTGGCCCGCTACCTCGGCCTCGGCTACCCCGGCGGCCCGGTCATCGACCAGGTGTCGATCGACGGGGATCCCAAGGCGGTCGAGTTCCCCCGGGCCCTCCGGGACGAGGGCTACGACTTCTCGTTCAGCGGGCTCAAGACGGCGGTGATCACCTACGTGCGCAAGAACCCCGACGCGCCCGTGGCCGACGTGGCCGCCTCCTTCCAGGAGGCGGTCGTCGACGTGCTGGTGACCAAGGCCCGGCGGGCCGCCCTGGACCTCGGGGTCAAGGGGCTGTGCCTGGCCGGCGGGGTGGCGGCCAACTCCCTCCTGCGGGAGCGGACCCTCGACGTCTGCATCGCCGAGGGGCTGCGACCGTTCATCCCGTCGCGCTCGCTCTGCACGGACAACGCCGCCATGATCGCGGTGGCGGCCGCCTGGCGCCTGGACGCCTCGGGGCCGAGCCCCCTGGACCTGGCCGCCGACCCGAACCTCCGGCTTATCTGAGCCTCGCCTAGCTACCGCTCGGTAACTCCTGGCGTTCCCGAAGGGGACCGGGTGGAGGCCGGAGAAGTAGACATCTGCCATGAGTGTGGGGAGCTGGGTCCTCGGTCTGCTCAACGGCCTCACCATCGGGCTCCTGGCCGTTGGTCTGGTCCTGGTCTACAAGGCCAACCGGTTCCTGAACCTGGCCCACGCCCAGCTCGGCACCCTCTCGGCGCTGCTGCTGGCCAAGTGGGTCCTGGACTGGGGCTGGAGCTGGTGGGTGGCGTTCATCCTCGCCGTCGTGGTCGGGGTCGTGACCGGCCTGCTGGTCGAGCGCTTCTTCATCGGCGCCCTGCGCAAGCGGGCGGCCACGCCTGTGCGGCTGCTGCTGATGTCGGTGGCCCTGTCGTTCGTCCTGCTGGGCCTGACCTTCGTTCCGTCGCTCGGGCCCGACGTCACCAAGGCGCCGATGTTCCCGCAGCCGTTCAACTCGCACGCCGCCATCGGGGGGGTCGTGCTCACCGGCATGTGGATCCTCACCGCCTTCCTGGTGCCGATCCTGGTGGTCGGCCTGGCCCTGTTCCTCCGCTTCACGACCATCGGCAAGGGCATCCGGGCCGCCGCCAACAACCCCGACGCCGCCCGCCTGTGCGGGATCTCGGTGTCCAAGGTGTCGGCCATCACCTGGGGCCTGGCGGGCGGGCTGTCCGCGGTGTCGGCCGTGATGCAGGCACCGACCCAGCCGAGCTTCAACCTCCCCTCGCTCGGGCCCTACCTGTTGATGCTCACTCTCGGGGCGGCGGCCTTCGGCGCCTTCGTGTCGCTCCCGGCGGCCTTCGGCGGCGGCATCGTGCTCGGGCTCATCTCCCAGAACGTCTCGGCCATCACCTCGGACGCGTCCGAGGCGGAGCTGGCCGTGTTCGTCACCATCCTGCTCGTGGTGTTCCTGCGCGGCCGGGCCATCGGACGGGTGTTCTCCCTCACGGGGGGACTGGCCGAGGCGACCCCGGTGACGAGGATCCCGGCCGTGCTGCGGTCCAGCCCGCTCGTGCGCTACCAGCGGGTGTGGATGGGAGCGGCGGCCGTCCTGGTTGCGCTGATCTTCCCGAAGTTCCCGTACTTCGACACCGCCGGGCACCGCTTCCTCCTGATCCTGGTGTTGGTGTACGCCCTCATCGGCATTGGCCTCACCATGCTCATCGGGTGGGCGGGCCAGGTCTCGCTCGGCCACTTCGCGGTGGTGGGTCTGGCCGCCTATCTGGCGGCGCGGTGGGGCCCGCACTGGAGCCTCCCGGCCGTGATCCTCGCGGCGGGACTGATCGGGGCGGCGGTCATGGTGCTGGTCGGTCTGCCCGCCCTGCGCGTCGGGGGACTGGCCCTGGCGGTGACGACGATGGCCTTCGCCGTGATCTGCGCCGACTGGCTGTACCGGCAGGACTGGGTCGGCTCCTCGCAGTCGTTCGTGAACATCAACCCCATCCCGCTCGGCCCCGCCCTCGGCACACCGTCGTCGCAGCTGAGCGTCTACTACGTGGCCCTGGCCCTCCTCGTGCTGGGGGGGGCGGGGGCGGGCGCCCTGCGGAAGTGGGGACCGGGCCGGCTCGTGATCGCCACGAGGGACAACGAGAACGCGGTCAGCGCCTTCGGCATCGCGCCGGCCACGGTGAAATTGATGATCCTGGCCGTGTCCGGCCTGTATGCGGCGGTGGCGGGCGTGATGTGGGCCGACGCGTGGAAGGTCGCCTCGCCCGACCAGTTCACCGCCGACCTCTCGGTGGCCATCATCGCCATCCCGGTGATCGGCGGGCTGGGCTCGGTGGCGGGGGCGGTGGCGGCGGCGGTCACCATCTACATGGGGACCTTCTTCATCGGCCCTTCGTTGTCGGGCGTGTTCGGGAACTTCGGGCACAACCTCGGCTTCCAGCTGTTCCTGGCGGGCATCGGGCAGGTGGTCGTGCTCCTGCAGTGGCCCCGCGGCCTCGCCGGGGTGTTCCAGGTGGTGTGGCAGAAGTACCTCGAGCGGCGGGCCCCGTTGGTCGAGACGTGGGCGCCGGTCCTGGCGGCGGAGGAGCCCGAGGTGGCGGTCCCGCCGTCCGGCGTCCCGGAGCTGCCCTCGGGATCGGTCGCCTTGCCCGCCCTCTCCGCCGGGACGCGCCGCCCGGTGCGGGCCTCGTCCCCGGGCCGGAACGGGAAGGCCCCGGTCCTCGCGACCGAGGCCATCCAGGTCCGCTTCGGCGGGGTGGTGGCCCTCGACGACCCCGACATCAACGTGCGGCCCGGGGAGATCGTCGGTCTCATCGGCCCCAACGGGGCGGGCAAGACGACGCTCATGAACGTCGTGTCCGGCGTCCTCCGCCCCGACCGCGGCTCGGTGCGGATCTACGGCCGGGAGATGGCCGATCTGCCCCCGGACTTCCGCGCCGCTTTCGGGGTGGCGCGCACCTTCCAGGACGCCCGGCTGTTCGGCGGCCTGACCGTCACCGAGACGCTGCAGGTGGCCATGGCGTACCACCACAAGGTGGGGGCGGTGTCCGCCATGCTGGCCTCGCCGTGGGCCCAGGTGGCCGAGGTCCGCACCCGGATGGCGGCCGACGAGATCATCGACCGCTTCGGGCTGCGGCCGTGGGCCGACACGCTGACCTCCGAGCTGTCCACCGGGACCAGGCGGATCTGCGACCTGGCCGCCCAGATGGCCGCCGGTCCCGAGCTCCTCTTGCTGGACGAGCCCACGGCCGGCGTGGCCCAGCGCGAGGCGGAGGCATTCGGGCCGCTGCTCCGGCGGATCCGTGACGAGCTCGACTGCTCGGTGCTGATCGTCGAGCACGACATGCCGCTCCTGATGGGGCTGTGCGACCGGGTCTACGCCATGGAGTCGGGCCGGGTGATAGCCGAGGGCAGCCCGGTCGAGATCAGGAACAACCCCCGGGTCGTCGAGAGCTACCTGGGCACGGGGGAGACGGCCATCCGCCGCTCGGGAGAGCGGGCGGAGGTCGGTGCCGGCGGGGACGGCCCGGTGCCGGCGTCGCCCCGGAAGAACGACCCGTGACCCCGTTCCGCCAGTTCCGGCTGTGGCTGGGCCGGGCGTCGCTGGCCGAGCAGGTCACGGCGGCCGTCGGCGCCACCCTGGTCGTGGCGGTGGTGGCCTGGCTGCTCGTCCCGCCGACGAGCACGAGCGGCTCGGCCACCGTGGCCGCCGGTGGCACCGGCGGTGGGGCCGGACCCACGACCGGCGGGGGCGGCGGCACGGGC
>DASUHN010000179.1 GCA_036273495.1 Acidimicrobiales bacterium
CCCCGGACTTCCCCCGTCGTCTCGGCGCCTAGTTGACGGCGCCCGGGGGCTGATCCCCGGCCGCTCCCGTCAGGGCCGGTGGGTCCCCAACCTCACGCGGACCGGCTTGGAGTGGCCGGGGCCGGGGTGGGGCGCGGTCCCGGGGGACACCGCCGCCAGCGCCGCCTCCCCGTGCCCGAGCACGCACTCGGGGTCGGGGCCGTCGAGGGGAAGGCCGGTGAAGAACTTGGCCGCCATGCACCCGCCCTGGCAGGCGTCGTAGGAGCCGCACGAGGCGCACGCCCCGGCACTGGCCGGCCGCCGCAGGTCGGCGAACAGCTCCGACTCCCGCCACACCCCCGCGAACCCGCCGGCGTCCCGCACGCTCCCGGCCCGGAACTCGGGATGGAGGACGAAGGGACAGGCGTACACGTCGCCGACCGGGTCGACCAGGCACACCACCCGCCCCGCCCCGCACAGGTTGAGCCCGGGAAGGGGCGCGCCGAGGGCGGAGAGGTGGAAAAAGGAGTCCCCGGTGAGCACGTGGGGGCGCTCCACCAGCCAGTGGTAGAGCCGGCGCTGCTGCTCGGCGGTCGGGTGCAGCTCGGCCCACGTGTCGGCGCCCCGGCCGGCGGGGCGCAGCCGGGTGAGCCGCAGCTGGGCCCCGTAGTTTTCGGCCAGCGCCTCGAGCCGGTCGAGCTCGGGGACGTTGTGGCGGGTCATCACCACGCTGATCTTGAACGGCCCGAACCCCGCCTCGGCCAGGTGGTCCATGGCGGCCCGCGCCGCGGCGTAGGAGCCGGCGCCCCGCACCCGGTCGTTGGTGGCCGCGTCGGCTCCGTCGATGCTGATCTGCACGTCGACGTAGTCCATGCCGGCCAGGGCGCGCGCCCGGGCGGGGGTGATCCGGGTCCCGTTGGTCGAGAACTTCACCCCGACCCGGCGGGACACGGCGTACTCGAGCAGGTCGAAGAAGTCGGAGCGGATGGTGGGTTCCCCCCCGCCGACGTTGATGTAGAAGACCTGCATGGCCGCCAGGTCGTCGATCAGCTGGCGGGCTTCGGGGGTCGAGAGCTCGGCGGGATCGCTGCGGCCCGAGCTGGACAGACAGTGCACGCACGCCAGGTTGCAGGCGTAGGTCAGCTCCCAGGTGAGGCAGATCGGGGCGTCCAGGCCGCCCTTCAGCTCGTCGGTCAGCGGAATTGGAGCGGCACCGCGGGGACGGAGGAACATCAGGCGGCGGTCCCCGTAGTTGTAGGAGAGGGCGCCGAAGCGCTCCGCCCGACGCGCCTCCTGCGGATCGAGCGACGCGGGCCCGCCGCTCACGGTGGTCACCTGCCCCGGACCGTCAGGAGACGGATCAGTAGACGCCGCACATCCCGTCGATGGAGATCTCCTCGACGAGAAGGTCCTCCTCGACCAGCGCCACCTCGTCCCCCTCGGGGCGGGCGACGGGCGCGGGCGGAGTGCGGGTGCCGGCGGGGGCGGACGGGCTGTCGGCCATGGGCGGGATTATAACGACGGCCCCCGGCGTTCCCCTGTGCCTGGAACCGCGAATCCCGACTGGACTGGTCGACAATAGGCCGGATGGTCCGGTAGCGTTCGACGCGGCGTATACGAGCGGAGGAAAAGCGCATGGCTCTGACGATTGGCGACGAGGCCCCGGACTTCGAGGCCAACACCACCCAGGGGAAGATCAAGTTCCACGACTGGATCGGGGACTCGTGGGCGGTCCTGTTCTCGCACCCCAAGGACTTCACCCCCATCTGCACCACCGAGCTCGGCTACATGGCCCGGATCAAGCCCGAGTTCGACAAGCGGAACGTGAAGATCATCGGCCTGTCGGTCGACTCCGCCGGCGACCACGAGAAGTGGGCCCAGGACATCGAGGAGACCCAGGGGGCCAAGGTCACCTACCCCATGATCGGGGACAACGACTTCAAGGTGGCCACGCTCTACGGGATGCTGCCGGGCGGCACGTCCGGCGACGCCAAGTCCCGCACGCCCGCCGACAACCAGACCGTCCGGAACGTCTTCGTGATCGGGCCGGACAAGAAGATCAAGCTGGTCCTCGTCTACCCGATGAGCGTCGGGCGCAACTTCGACGAGATCCTGCGGGCCATCGACGGCCTGCAGCTGACGGGCAAGCACAAGGTGGGTACCCCGGCGAACTGGAAGCCGGGGGAGGACGTCGTCATCGGCGGCGCCGTGTCCAACGACGAGGCCAAGAAGCTGTTCCCTGACGGCTGGAAGGAGCCCAAGCCCTACCTGCGGATCGTTCCCCAGCCCAAGTAGCCCTCAGCCCGAGGTTTCCGCACCGAGGAGCTCCTCGCGCAGCTCCCGCTTGAGCACCTTGCCGGCGGGGTTGCGGGGGAGCTCCTCGTCGCGTATCCACACCCGGACCGGGACCTTGAAGGCGGCCAGCCGCTCGGCGACGTGGCGGCGCAGGTCCTCCTCGGTCACGGACGCGCCGGCCCGGAGGCGGACCACGGCGCCGACCTCCTCCCCGAGGACGGGGTGGGGGATGCCGATCACCGCGCACTCGGCCACCGCCTCGCTCTCGTGGAGGGCCGCCTCCACCTCGACGCAGTACACGTTCTCCCCGCCCCGGATGACCATGTCCTTGGCCCGGTCCACGATGTAGACGAAGCCCTCGTCGTCGATCCGGGCCACGTCCCCGGTGTGCAGCCAGCCGTCGGTGAAGCTGTCGGCGGTGGCGTCGGGCTTGTTCCAGTAGCCCCGGACGACGTTGGGCCCCTTGATCCACAGCTCGCCGATCTCTCCGAGGGGGAGCTGGCCCCCGTCCGCGTCGACCACCTTGATCTCGACCACCGGGACGGGCGGGCCCACGCTGTCCGGCTTGCGGATGTAGTCGTCCCCGTTGTTCATGGTCGAGACCGAGGAGGTCTCGGTGAGGCCGTAGCCGTTGGACGGCTGGCCACCGGGGAAATGCTGCCGGATCCGCCGCACGAGGTCGGGCGGGGCCGGGGCCCCGCCGTAGGCGACGGAGCGCACGCTGGAGATGTCGCGCTTCTCGAAGTCGGGTGAGTCCAGGACCTGCATGACCATGGCGGGCACGCCCCCGAAGGTCGTGATCTGCTCCCGCTCGATCAGCTCCAGGGCCCGCTCGGGGTTCCAGCGGTACATCATCACGAGCTTCCCGCCGACGGCGGTGTTGGCCACCAGGACGGAGTGACACCCGGTGGCGTGGAAGAACGGGACCGAGAGCAGGTAGGCGTTCTGGCCCCCGGCTCCTCCTGCAGGGGGGGCCGCCCCGGCGCGGCGCAGGCTGGCCCGGGCGTTGGTGAAGAACAGGCTCCACAGGTTGGTGCAGATGTTGCGGTGGGTCCCCACCGCGCCCTTCGGCACGCCGGTCGTACCCGACGTGTAGAAGATGGTGGCGTCGTCCTCGGGGCCGACGCCCGGGTCGGGCAGCCCCGTGGCGCCGGCCACCACGTCGGGGGTGAGCAGGTCCTCGAAGCGGACGGCGCCGGCCCGGACCGGCCCTTCCGATCGCGCCACCACGGTGGCGCCCGCCAGTCCGGCCAGCTCGGCGTCGAGGTGGGGCTCGAGCCGCTCCATCCGCTCCTGGTCGGCAAAGAGCACCCGCGCCCCCGAGTCGGTGAGCCCGTAGGCGAGCTCCGGACCGGTCCACCAGGCGTTCAGGGGGACGACGACGCCGCCGGCGGCCGCCGTGGCCCAGAAGGCCACCGGCCATTCCGGGAAGTTGCGCATGGCGATGGCCACGCGGTCCCCGGGCCGCACGCCGTAGTCCTCGACGAGCCGGTGGGCCAGGGCGGCGGCCCGCCGGTAGTGCTCGGAGAAGGTGATCCGCTCGTCCTCGTACACGAGGAACACGGCGTCCCCGTGGGCGCGGGACTGCTCCAGCACCGCGCCCAACGTGGGCGGGGCGTTCCTCCAGACCCGGGTCGGGATGCCCCGGATGACCTCCTCGCCCACCTCGAACAGCTGGCCGGGGGCGGTGAGGGTGGCGTCGGCCTCTTGGCGGGAAACGGCGGGGCCGTCCATCAGAGCCCGGCGGGGCGCCGCCGCCGCCACGCCGCGGTGGTGGCCGGCGGGGCGTAGCCGCTGTCCTCGCGGCTGATGTTGGTGCCCGGCGCCACCAGCTCGTCGATGCGGTCGAGCACGGCGTCGTCGAGCACGACGTCCACGGCCGGCAGCTGATCGGTCAGCTGCTCCATCGTGCGCGGCCCGATGATGGCGGCGCTGACGGCGGGATGGCGCAGCACGAACGCCAGCGCCAGATGGGTGAGCGAGCACCCGGCGTCGGCCGCCACCTTGAGCAGCTCCTCCACCAGGTCGAGCTTGCGGGCGTTGGCGGGGAGGGTGGGGTCGAACCGCTGCGGCATCCGGGCCGCCCGGCCCCCCTTCGGCAGCTCTTGGCCCCGGCGGTACCGGCCGGTCAGCCAGCCGCCGTT
>DASUHN010000180.1 GCA_036273495.1 Acidimicrobiales bacterium
GCTCTCGAGCAGCTCCCCCGCCCGTTGCCGGCCGCGGGCCCGACCCAGGTGGCGCAGGTCCGCCATCAGGCGCAGGTTCTCCTCCCCGGTGAGCAGGTTGTCGACGGCGGAGACCTGCCCGGTCACCCCGATGGCCCGCCGCACCCCGTCCGGGTCGGCGGCCAGGTCGCAGCCGGCCACCCGGATCTCACCGGCGTCCGCGTCGAGCAGGGTGGCGAGGATGTTCACCATCGTTGTCTTGCCCGCTCCGTTCGAGCCGAGGAGGGCAAAGACGCTGCCCTCGTCGACGACCACGTCGACGCCGTCGAGGACCACGTGGTCCCCGAACGCCTTGCGGACACCGTGGGCGGCCACGGCGGGCGCCGCTGAGGGACTCACGACCCCTCCCCCAGCGCGCCCGAGGCGCGCAGCGCGTCGCGATGCGCCTCCCACTCGTCCTGGAGGGCACGGATCCGCTCGACGAGGAAGTCGGAGAACGCCGCCATCTCCACCAGGTCGGCCCGGCGCTCCGGTGCCGCCCCGGTCAGCACGACCATCCCCTCCCGCGCCAGGTCCCCCAGCTCCTCGTACTCGGTGACGTCGAAGCCCCTCGTCTGGGCGGACGAGAAGTCGACCCTCACCCGGTCCATCCGCTCGCCGGCCGCCCGGGTGCGGCGGACGGCGTCGATCCGCTCCAACACGTTGAGGGCGCCGGTGATGGCGCTCCGGCTCGCCAGCAGGGCCTCGGCCAGCTCACCGATGCTCTGGTCGGCCGGCTCGCAAACCAGCAGGTAGCCGAGGACCCGCCCGACCATCGGCGGGTAGCCGAATCGGCGGGCATAGAAGCGGCCCATGTGATCGGCGAACGTCAGCTCTTCGTCCCGGGGCACGGATCATTGATAACACGCATGCCAGTGATAACACAAATTTGTGTCACCAATGTCACATGCGGGCCCGGCACATACAGTCCGGCCCGGCGAAGGCCGGGTGGTCGAAGACGCACTCGTCCGGGCGGCAAGGAGGAAGCAGATGAAGGCAGTCGGCGTGATCGAGTTCGGGGGACCCGATTCGTTGCAGGTGGTGGAGATCCCCCATCCCAAGCCCGAGCCGGGTGAGGTGGTGATCCGGGTCCTCGCCGCCACCGTCAACCCCACCGACACCTACATCTCCACCGGGGCCCGGGCCGAGATGCTGCAGCGGGACCCGCCCCCGTACGTGCCGGGCATGGATGCGGCCGGGATCCTGGAGGAGATAGGCGAGGGTGTGTCCACCGATCTCCGGGTCGGGGACCGGGTGATGGCCGTGGTCGTGCCGAAGGGATCCCACGGCGCCTACTCCGAGCGCATCGCCCTGCCCGCCGAGTCGGTGGTGCGCACCCCCGCCGGCACCAGTCACGCCGAGGCGTCGACGCTGCCGATGAACGGGCTCACCGCCCGACTGGCCCTCGACCTCCTCGAGCTGCCCCCGGGTGCCACGATCGGCGTCACCGGCTCCGCCGGCGCCCTCGGGGGCTACGTGATCCAGCTGGCCAAGGCCGACGGCCTCCGGGTCGTCGCCGACGCCGCCCCGGCCGACGAGGCCCTTGTCCGCCGGCTCGGCGCGGACGTCGTGGTGGCCCGGGGTGACGACGTGGCCGAGCGCATGCGCGCCGCCGTCCCCGACGGGGTCGACGGCCTGGTCGACGGCGCCCTCCTCGACCAGCTGGTGGTGCCGGCGGTGCGCGACGGCGGACGCATCGCGACCGTGCGGGGATTCACCGGCACCGAGGAGCGCGGCATCACCTTCCACCCGGTGTGGGTGCGCACCTACGCGCGCGAGCACGAGAAGCTCGATCGCCTCCGCCAGCAGGTCGAGGCGGGACAGATCACATTGCGGGTGGCGCGCACCTACCCCGCCGCTCAGGCGGGAGAGGCCCACAAGGTGCTGGGCGCCGGGGGAACCCGGGGCCGCCTGGTGCTCGAGTTCTGACACCGGGTCCCGCCCCCACACCGGACTGAGCGCGTGGATCCGTCACCGGCCCAGGACGCCGGACCGTTCCCGCCCGGGTTCTTCGACCGGGTCGACGCCGGCCCCGACCCCGCCTTCTACGCCTACCCGCGTCTCGTCACCCACATCGACGACGCCGCCATCGCCGCCGTGCGCCGGCTCTACGAGGAGCTCGGGATCAGCGGGCGGGTCCTCGATCTCATGAGCTCGTGGATCTCGCACTTCCGGGAGCCTCCGGCGTCGCTCACCGTCCTCGGGATGAACAGCGCCGAGCTGGCCCGCAATCCGCAGGCCCGGAACCGGGTGCTGCACGACCTCAACTTCGGGGCCTCACTGCCGTTCGGAGACCAGTCGTTCGACGACGCCGTGTGCTGCGTGTCGGTCGACTACCTGGTCCGGCCGATCGAGGTCTTCGCCGACGTGGGCCGGGTGCTCCGGCCCGGGGGCCGGTTCGTCTGCACGTTCTCGAACCGGCTCTTCCCCACCAAGGCCGTCCGCGGCTGGCTGTACGCGTCGGACCAGGGCCGGTGCGAGATCGTGAGGGAGTACTTCCGGCTGTCGGGGGCGTGGGAGCCGGCCGAGGTCCGGCGGTGCACGCCCGGGGACCACGAAGGGGACCCGCTGTTCGCGGTGTGGGCCCGGCGCCCACCGGCACCTCAGCGCTGACCGGCGCCCCCGCCCTCGAGTCCCAGCGCCGGGGCCAGCTCCACCAGGGCGGCGATGTGGTCGTCGACGGCGGCCAGGCCCCCTCCCATGGTGTTGACCGACAGATGCGTGGCGCCGGCGGCGCGCCACCGCCCTACGTGCTCCACGACCCGGTCGAGCTGACCGGGGCGGGCATCGGCGCGGCCCTCGAGCCCGATGGCCGCCGGGTCGCGGCCCGCCTCCTCGGCGCCCCGGCGCACATGGTCCAGTCCCTCCTCGAGGCCGTGGCCGGGCGGTGCGGTGGCCAGCCAGCCGTCCGCCAGCCGGCCCAGGCGGATCAGCGCCGGCTTGCTGAAGGCACCCATCCAGACGGGGATCGGGCGCTGGATCGGCAGCGGGGCAATCCCCGCCGCGCTCACCCGGTGCTCCCGGCCCTCGAAGTCGAGCACCGGCTCGGTCCACAGTCGGCGGAGCAGGGTGATCTGCTCCTCGATGCGCCGGCCCCGGTTGGAGAACGACATCCCCAGGGCCTCGTACTCGACCGGGTTCCAGCCCAGGCCGACGCCGAGCCGGAAGCGGCCCCCGGTGAGCAGGTCCACCTCGGCCGCCTGCTTGGCGACCAGGGCGGTCTGGCGCTGGGGCAGGATCACGATGCCGGTGACCAGCTCGAGGGCGCAGACCCCCGCCAGGAACCCGAACAGCACCAGGGGCTCGTGGAAGGTGCTGTCCTGGTCGTACGGGCCGGGGCGGTCCGGGTGCCGGGACCAGTCGGCACCCAGCACGTGGTCGTAGGCCAGGATGTGCGAGTACCCGGCCCCCTCCACCGCCGAGGCGTAGGCGCGCACCGCCCCGCGGTCCCCGCCGATCTCGGTCTGAGGGAAGACCACGCCGATCTGCACGCCCGTGTTCTACCTCACCCGCCCGACTGGCAACATCGGCTGCTCTCGGGGCGATTTGCGGCGAATTGCCGTCATCGGAGCCCGGCTCTCACGTTCTAATGGCATGGGCGGCGGAAGGAGCCACTTGAGATGAGCAACGAGACGGGTCAGCTCGGGGGGCGGGCGGACGGCAAGGTCTTCGCCGACCAGCTGTTCGACGTCTTCACGGTCCTCGTCGGCGCCGCTGCCCTGCTGGAGCGTCGGTGGGAGGAGCTGGGTGAGGCCGGCCGCGGCGAGCTGGTCGGGATCATCGACAAGGGGGTGGAACGCGGCGTCGCTCTCATGGAGTCCCGGGACCTGCCCTGGCTGGAGTGGCAGCTCGACCACTACTTCGTGCTCGTCCGGGTGGCCGCCTTGACCCTGGCCAGCCCGGGGTCGGGCCACCACCTCCGCCGGGAGGCCGCCGAGGCCATCCGGGGAGGAGCGGCGCCCCTGATGGCGGGGGTGGCCTGACCTAGGACGTCGGGGCGTGGGTCAGCGAGCCCAGCCCGGTCCAGAGACGCCAGGAGGGCGAAGGTGGCCGCGCCGCCTCCCGCCCCCCATCCCCCAGCCACCGTTGCGCCGAGCAGGGTCCGGGCCGGTGCGAGCAGACCGCCCGCCAGGATCGAGTGGGCCAGCCGCCGTCGCATCATTCGCTCCTCGAAGTTGCTGTCATCCGCCGGCAGAAGGCGACCAGGTCGGCCGTCTCCCGTACGGCGTGGCGCGCGCCCGACTCGATGTCCTCGACCTCTCCGACGATCTCGCCGGCAGCGAGGCCGTCCGGGCGGAGCCGCAGCACGAACGAGATGAGCACGAGCCGACGGTAAGGACGCGCCGTTACCGCGCCGCTACACGAATGACGAAATTACCGACGGCCTGGACGGGCTAGTCCGTGAACCTAAGGAGGTGGCGCCTCCTTCGGGGAACGGCGCAACTCGTCTCTCACCGCGCCCAGGATCTCCACCTCGACCCGGTCCTTGGGACGGCCGGCGGCCTGTTTCATCCGGATCAGGTCGTCCAGGTCGCAGACCGGGACCTCGAGACCCTCGCCGATGTCGAACCGGACGGCGTTCGACGCAACTGCTTCGAAGTCGGGAGCTCCGGCGCGCCAGCCGAGTACGTCGAGCGGTCCGGCGTCGGTTGTGAAGGTGAAGTTCTGACCCGCGGCGATGGTGTCGGCGCCCCGTGGGGGTCGTACCTCGTCATCCCCGCCGCCGGGCCTGGGCGATGCGCTCGGCCGCACTCGCCTCCTCCACGAGACCGGCGATCCTCTCGGCGGGGGTCAGTCGGACCAGCTCACGGATGCCGGTGCGATCGATGCCGGCACCGAGCTGCGGCCGCGCCTCCAGCTCCTCACCGCACGCCGCCAGGAGGCGGGTCAGGGTCCCGACCAGGGGATCGACCAGACCCCGCTCGATCCGGGCGATGGTCGGTTGCGCCACACCCGTACGGGCGGCGAGGCCCCGCTGCGAGAGACCGGCCCGGTTTCGGGCCTTTCTCAGGGCTGAGCCGTCCACCCCGCCATGATAGCGTGCATGCTATCGCGGCCGGCCGCCCAGTCGCCCCGTCAACGTCGGGTCAGCGACCGATCCAGCTCGACGGCCTCCGACGAAGGCTCGACGCCGAGCTCGGCCAGGGCGGCGCGGGCGCGGCGGAGGAAGGACGCCGCCTCCCCGGCTCGGTCGGCGGTGGCGAGCAGCGCGGCGGCGCGGATGTACAGCGTCTCCTCGTGCGGGTCCTCGGTGATGGCGGCTTCGAGCAGCCGCACGGCGCGATCGACCTGACCCGGTGCGACGTGGTCGACCGCGATCGTGACCATCGACAGGTAGCGGCGCCGCAGCCGCTCGCGCCGGCCGCTGGTGAAGTCGAGGTGGCGGTCGGTGGGCAGGAGCTCGCCGCGGTACAGCTTCAGGGCCCGGCCGGCCAGCTCGCCGGCCTGCGGGTCCCGGGCTGCCGCTGCCGCCTCGGCCGCACCCGCCAGCTCCTCGAAGCGGAGCGTGTCGACCTCCACCTCGGGGGCCAGCCTGATCCAGTCCCCGTCCCGCATCAGCAGGGGCCCGACGACCTGACGCAGCCGGGTGAGCAGGGTGCGCAACCGCTGGCGGCCGGCGCCCGGGGCGGCGCCGGGCCACAGCTCCTCCATCAGCTCCTCGATCGGCAGCCGCCCGGCCAGCGCCACCCGCTTGAGGGCTTGGCCCAGCAGGCCGGCCGGACAGTCGACGACCGCTCCGCCGACGACCACCTCACAGGGCCCGAGCAGGCGGATGGCCGGACCCGAGGCCTGGCGGGCGGCATGACCCTCGCCAGGGACCGTGCCGGCGGTGAGAGCGGAGACCGATGGGCCGATGGCGGCCAGCTCCCCCATCCGGCCGGCCAGATCGTCCGGCGTGGCGATCCCCAACTTGGCCGTGGCCG
>DASUHN010000181.1 GCA_036273495.1 Acidimicrobiales bacterium
CCGACCGGCCGGTACCGCAGCTCGACGGGGTAGGTCCGTCCGGAGACCTCCACCACGGGCGCGTCGAAGTGCCGGGCGAAACGAGCGGTGTCGATGGTGGCCGAGGTGATGATCACCTTGAGGTCGGGCCGCCGCGGCAGCGACGACCTCAGATAGCCGAGGAGGAAGTCGATGTTCAGGCTGCGCTCGTGGGCCTCGTCCACGATGATCGTGTCGTAGCGGCGCAGCTCGCGGTCGCGCTGCAGCTCGGCCAGGAGGATGCCGTCGGTCATGACCTTGACCAGTGTCTCGGGCCCCACCTGGTCGCTGAAGCGCACGGCGTAGCCCACCGGCCCGCCCAGGCGGACCGACAGCTCCTCGGCCAGGCGCTCGGCCACGGCGCGGGCGGCAATGCGGCGGGGCTGGGTGTGGCCGATCATGGCCTCGACCCCCCGGCCCAGCTCGAGGCAGATCTTCGGCAGCTGGGTCGTCTTTCCCGAGCCGGTCTCTCCGGCCACGATCACCACCTGGTTGGCGGCGATCAGCCCGGCGATGTCCTCCTTCCGGTCGACCACCGGGAGGCCGGCCGGGTAGGTGATCCGGTCGAGGGGGCGAGCGGTGCGGACCGGAGGGGGCGTCGAGGCTCGGGCCCGGGATGAACGCCCAGCCACACGGTGAAGTCTACGGTGACCGTCCGTGGCGAGGATCCCCGAGGGACGCCTTCTCGCCGCGCTCCGCGGATACGTCTCCGCCGCCATCGGTTGCCCTCCCGCCCGGGTCGCGGAGGCGAGCCGCTTCCCGGACGGCAACCGCCACGCTGTCTACAAGGTCTCGTATCTCGATCCCGCCGGCGCCACGACGGAAGTAGTCGTCCGGGTCTGCTCGGGTTCCGGGCCCGACGACTGCAGCCGCGCCGAGTGGGAGGCCCGGGTGCTCGCGAAGACGGGAGGGACGGCGGCGCCCCTGCTCTACGACTTCCGCCTCCGGAGTGAGTGGTTCGGCACGCCCGCCATGTGTATGCAGTTCGTTCCCGGCCACCAGATGGAGTTGGGCTCTGCGAACCCTGCCGAGATCGAGCGGCTGGGCTCGGTTGTCCGGTGGGTTCACGATCGACCGGTCGACGATCTGGTTGAGGGACACGAGGGCGAGGACGTGGAGGACGTGGTGGCGTACGCAGAGCGGCGGCTCCGGTCGATCGTCTCGACGCTGATCTGGGTCCGCGATCCCCTTCCGGGACTGACGCAGGCCCGCCTCAGGGCTGCCGCCGACTCGGTCGAGACGACCGTGGAGACGTCGCGTGAGGCCCGGAGCTTCCGCACCGGCGAGGCGCTGGCTCTCCAGCATGGGGACATCGGTCCCGGGAACGTCCGCTGGGGTCCGGACCCCGTCCTCATCGACTGGGAGTACGCGCGCCTGGGTGACCCCGCCGACGAGATCGCGTACGTGTTCGACCAGAACGGTCTCACCGGGGCCCAGCGGGAGGCGTTCTGGCGTGGGTACCGGGTGGGCGCCGGCGGGCGGGCGGCCCTGGCGCAGATCGCCGACCGCGTCGACTGGTGGGAGCCAGTGACCCTCCTGGGCTCGGCGCTGTGGTGGGTCGAGCGGTGGGTGCGGCGTGCCGAGGCCGACGCCGCGGGCAGGGCCGATCCCGCGGTCCCGAGGGAGCCGGGCTACTACTCCGAGCGGGTGATGAGCCGTCTGGCCCGGTTGGAGGATCGACTGACCCGGGATGGACGGTGATTCCCGGGGGAGGGCTCGGGCCCGGTCGTCAGCGGGCGTAGATGAAGTCGACCAGCGCCTTGCGGTCCTCTTCCAGTTCGTCCATCCGGTTCTTGACCACGTCTCCGATGCTCACGATCCCCGCCAGCTCCCCGTCCTTGAGGACGGGGACGTGGCGGATGCGGTACCGGGTCATGATGGCCATCAGCGTCTCGACCTCGTCTTCCGGGCTGCACGTCTGCAGCTCCGTGGACATGATCGAGGAGACCGGGCTGTCGAGGACGTCGGCACCGGAGCGGTCCACGGCCCGCACCACGTCCCGCTCCGACATCATCCCGGCAGGCGTGCGGCCGTCGCTGGACACGACCAGAGCACCGATCCCGTGGCGGGCCAGCTCGGCCAGGGCCTCACGGACGCTCGCCTCGGGCCGGATACTGGCCACGGCCTGTCCCTTCTGCCGAAGGACCGCGTCGATGCGCATCTCGACCTCCTGACGACAGGGTAAGAGCTACGCCGCCTTCTCGAGGATGTGCACTCCGCAGGCGCTGCCGAGCCCGATCACGTGGGCCAGGCCGACCTTGGCGCCTTCGATCTGGCGGGGCCCGGCCTCACCGCGCAGGTGGGTGCAGACCTCCCAGATGTTGGCGATGCCGGTGGCGGCGATCGGGTGGCCCTTGGACTGCAGTCCCCCCGAGACGTTCACCGGGGTCTTGCCGTCTCGCCACGAGGCGCCCGAGTTGAAGAAGTCGGCCGCACCGCCCTCCTCGCACAGCATGAGATTGTCGTAATGCACCAGCTCGGCGGTGGCAAAGCAGTCGTGGAGCTCCACGAGGTTGAGGTCCTCGGGGCCGATACCGGCGGACTCGTAGGCCTGGCGGGCGGCGTTGCGGGTGAGGCTGTTGACGTTCGGGAGGACCTGGCAGGCCTCCTCCCACGGGTCGGTCGTGAGGACGGACGCCGCGACCTTGACCGCCCGGCGCCGCTGCTCGGCCGACAGGGTCTTGAGCTTCGAGTCACTGACGACCACGGCGGCGGCCGCCCCGTCGCAGTTGGCCGAGCACATGGGGCGGGTGTTCGGGTAGGCGATCATGACGTCGTTCATGATCTCCTCGAGGGTCATGCGCTTGGTGTAGGCGGCCAGCGGGTTGAGAGTCGAGTGGGCGTGGTTCTTCTCGCTGATCTTGGCGAACAGCTCGAAGCTGGTCCCGCCGTACTTGTGTCCGTACTCCATCCCGATCTGGGCGAAGACGCCCGGCATCGTCTCTGTCCCCACCCGCCCGTCGAGCGGGGCCACGGCGCCGTAGCGGCCCTTCGGATCCCACTTGTGGCCTTCGGACGCGGTGCGGCCGCCCGCTCCCAACAGGCCGGCGCCCGCCAGCTTCTCGACCCCGACGGCGAGGCCGTAGTCGACCTCGCCGGCTTTCACCGCCATGACCGCGGTGCGCAGGGCGGTGGCGCCCGTGGCGCAGGCGTTGGCGACGTTGTACACGGGGATACCGGTCTGGCCGATCTGCTTCTGGAGCTGCTGGCCGATCCCGGCGTTGGCGGCCATCAGGTTCCCGGCGGCCAGGATGCCCATGTCCTTCATGGACACACCGGCGTCGGACAGGGCGCCCAGCGCCGCCTCGGACGCCAGGTCGACGGTGTCCTTGTCGGGGTGCTTGCCGAACTTGGTCATGTGGATCCCGAGGATCCAGACGTTCTCAGCCATGTCTCTCCTCCACGTGGAAACTCGGGTTGCCTAGACGGGCTCGTAGCCGAAGCCGATGGCATCGACGCCGTCGTCGTCGGTGCCCAGCGAGTAGGTGGTCAGCCGGACCCGCATCCCGGTCGAGAGCTTCTCGGGAGTCGGGTCGACGTTGATCAGGTTGGCCCGGACCGAGGTGCCGTCGCAGTCGACGACCGACGACACGAACGGCACGGGCACCCCCGGGGCGGCGAAGGTCACGATGGTGAATGCCCGCACCGTGCCGTCGTTGGCCAGCCGGACCCGCTTGAACTCGGTCCCCGAGCAGGAGGCGCAGGCGTTGCGCCGGTCGAAGAACCGGGCCTGGCACTGCGTGCACTCCGAGGCCTCGAGGTGGGGGTCGGACCCCAGGATCAGGTAGTCGACGAGCGGGACCTGTCGGCCCGAGGCCGTCGGCGCATCCGATTTGGGCATGTTCGGGATCCTAATCGGAGTTCACACAGCGTTCCCCGGGGCGCCGATCGGCTGAAACACGGGGTCCTTAGGGTGGTGCACATGACGACCGGCCCTCAGTGCCGAGGACCGGTCCTCAGGCCACCTTGCCGGCCAGCGCCGATTCCCGGTCGGACGGGGACGAGGCCGAGCCCGCCTGCTCCGCCGCCGCCACGCCCCGCCGCGGGACGATGATCTCGTCGACCAGCCCGTAGACCCTGGCCTCCTCCGCCGTCATGAAGAAGTCCCGGTCGATGTCGCGCTCCACGCGGTCGAGAGGCTGGCCGGAATGGTGGGCGATGATCTCGGCCATCCGGCGGGTGAGCGAGAGCACCTCGCGGAGGTGGATCTCCATGTCCCGGGGCGCCCCCCGGGCGCCGGCGGATCCCTGGTGGATCATGATCTTGGAGCTGGGGAGGGCAAACCGCTTCCCGGCCGCCCCACCGGCCAGGATCATGGCGGCCGCCGACATCCCCATCCCGACGCAGATCGTCGACACGTCGGCCTGCACGTGCTGCATCACGTCGTAGATGGCCATGCCCGCATAGGCCAGCCCGCCGGGGGAGTTGATGTAGAGGTAGATGTCCTTGTCGGGGTCCTGGGCGTCGAGATACAGGATCTCGGCTATCAGCAGGTTGGCGATCTGGTCGTCGACCTCCTGGCCCAGGAAGATGATCCGCTCCCGCAGCAGAAGTGAGTAGATGTCGAAGGCCCGTTCTCCCCGGGCGCTGTGCTCGACCACGGTCGGGATCACTGTCATGCCTCTGATGCTATCGCAAATTCGAGATAGCACAAGTGTGATAGAGTGCCCGGGACGTGAGCGAGCGCCGTCACCAGCGCTTCCTTCCGGGGTTCGCCGAGATGGCGGAGCGCCGCCGGGCCCTCACCGACGCCCTGGTGGCCCGTCGGGTGGACCTCGGCCTGTCCCAGACCGAGGTGGCGGCGCGCATGGGGACGTCGCAGTCCGCCGTGGCCCGGCTGGAGACGGGACAGGCGGACGTGCGGATGTCGACCCTCGAGCGCTACGCCGCCGCTCTCGGACAGGTCATCGACTGGCGCCTGGGCGGCCCGCGGGATCAACGGTGACCGACCCGGGAAACATGTCCGAGCAGCTCCAGGCGGCCATGTTCGACCGGCGCCTGATCATGCTGTCCGGGGACGTCGACCCGATCCGCGCCGGGGACGTGGTCGCCGGCCTGCTCACCCTGGACGCTCTCGGCGACGAAGCGATCGATCTCCGGGTCAACGGCCACTCCGACAGCCTCGACGCCGCCTTCTCGCTGATGGACACCATCGACGCTCTCGGCGTGCCCGTCCGGGTGGTCTGCAACGGGACGGTCTCGGGCACGCTGGTCGGGATCCTGGCCGTGGCCGAGGGCCGGGTCATCGCCCCCCACGGGCGGGTGCGGCTGGCCGAGCCCAGCCAGTCCTTCGGGGGTCGGGCCGAGGAGGTGGCGGCCCGGGCCGCCCAGGAGCAGGAGCGCCTCGAGCTGTTCCAGCGGCGCCTGGCCGAACGGACCGGCCACCCCCTCGAGCACATCGAGGCGGACATGCAGGCCGGGCGCTACCTGACCGCCGAGGAGGCCGTGGCCTACGGCCTCGCCGACGCCGTCAGCTCCTGACTACTCGCTACAACCAGCCGACGCGGGCCGCGGCGACGGCCTCGGTCGGGGGGGCCGCCAGCTCCCCGGCGTGCACCCCGTCCAGGAGCCGGCGGGCGCAGTCGACGATCTCCGGGACCGCCCGGCGCAGGTCCGACGCATCCCGGGGGTCCACTGCGGCGGAGTCCAGGCCGGCTTCGGTCAGGAGCCCGTCGAGGTCGGAGAGCCGCTGGGCCAGCCACCCGAGCGGGTCGGAGCTCAGGTCGGGTTCGAACTTCCGCGAGCCCGGCTCCCACCCCCGCATACCGGGATGGTGGTGGGTGCGGTCGAAGCTGCCCGGCGGGCCGGAGACCGACTCCAGCAGGTCGGCCCGCCAGACGGGCTGATCGATGACGATGGGACGGGAGGCGTAGATCGTCCCCTCGTGGGCGGGCTGCTCCAGCAGCCGGACCTCCAGGCGGACGCCCCGCTCGGCGCCCTCCTGGCCCGGATTCGGGTTGGGGTCGACGAAGTAGAGGTCCGACAGGACCACGCCGATGCGGTGGAAGCCGAACAGGTAGAGCATCCCCCCAGCGTAAGGGGGGGAGGGGTCAGGTGCCGCTGGGGGAAGGGGGCGTGGCGCCCGGAGCGGGTGCGCCCGGCCCGCCCGGCCCGCCGTAGCCCCACGCCTTGCGGAGCGCCCCGAGCCTCGTCCGGTCGTTGATGGTCGTGGCGGTGGCGGTGCCGTTGGAGACGACCGCCTCGATCGTCACGGTGTCCCCCTTGCTGATGTTGGCGACCCCATCGCGGCCGGCGTCGACCAGGGTGTCGGTGGTGACCGCGTAGGTCTTCTCGGTCCCGTCCGCGCTCTTCACGCTGATCGTGGACGTGTACGGGGAGTCACTGGTGACCGTGCCGGTCTGGAAGTCGACGGTCTGGTAACCCGACCCGCTGGGGTCGGGCCGGACGAGCTCCCCGCGGATGGCGCCGCCCATGCCCGGGCCTCCCGGGCCTCCCAACCCGAGGCCGTGCCGGGCGAAGGGCCGGGGTGAGCCCGGCGTGGTCGACGGCCCCGAGGAGCCCGGCGACCCGGACGACCCCAATGACGAGCCGGTCGAGCCCGAGGTGGCGGCGGCCGCCACCCCGGCGCCGATGCCGCTCAGGGCACAGGCGCCGACCACCGCCAGCACCGCCCGCCGGCCCGGACGGCGCCGGGCCTGGGGACGGGCGGGCGGCAGCGGCTCGGCAGAAGCTGGCGGCTCCTGCCAGGTGAACGCGTCGTGCGGCTCGAGCTCGGGTTCCCAGTCAGAGGCCATGGAGCGATCCTTGCCCCCCGACCTGGGATTCAGAGCAATCTGGCCTGTGAATCGCGCCCCTTACCTGGTCTCGGGCGTCCAGCCGTTGATCGGGAGCATGTCCCCCGGGCTGCAGATGAATCCGCTCTTGGGAGACGGGGACACCCGGACGATCTGGTTGTTCTTCACCTGGGCCAGGAGCCAGCAGTTGGCCGGGATGTTCTTGGCCGGGTTGGAGGGTGCGATCAGCCCTCCCGCGTCGAAGCTGGTGATCTTGTTGAGCGCCGCCACCAGGCTGGCCCGGGTCGGGTTCTTCCCGGCGTCCTTCAGGGCCTGGACGAACAGCGCCGCCGCCGACCACGAAGTGGCGCCCCACAGGGCAATCGAGTCCTTCGAGTCGATCTGCTTCATCCACTTCGTGAAGGTGGCCACGGCCGGGATGGCCGAGGAGTCCTGGCCCAGGAACAGCGCCGTGCCGAGCGGCAGGTAGGCCCCGTTGGCGGTCCCGCCGGCCAGCGGCAGGAACTGGCTCCCGTAGCCGGCGGTCTCCCAGTTGAGCGGGTGGAAGTTCTGCTCGGAGAACTCCCGGGAGATGGTGGCGGCGTAGTTGTCGGGGAAGGCCACGCCCATGAAGATCTTCACGCCCTTGGCCTTCATCGCGAGCACGTCGGAGGTGAAGGTCGTCTCGTTCTGGGAGAACCCCCGGGCGTAGACGATGTTGAACCCGAGGTGGGCCAGGGCCTGCGACTGCACGGTGAAGGCCTGCTTGGTCGAGGCGGTGGCGGCGGCGTAGAGGATGCCGACGTGCTGAATGTCGTTGGGGTAGTGCTGCTTGAGCCACTCGTACGGGCCGAGGGCGTAGTCGTTACCGGTCGACGGGGTCGGGCTGTAGGTGTTGGGGTCATTGCCCAGGTCGTTGCCGATGGCCACCGAGATGGTGGGCACGTGCTCGGAGTCGAGGGTCGGCTTCAACCCGATGTCGAACAGGGTGTAGTTGCCCACGAAGGCGAACTCGTTCTGGGCGATGTCCTTGGCGTCGCTGGTGATCTTGCCGGGGTTGA
Source organism: Acidimicrobiales bacterium (assembly GCA_036273495.1). Classification (NCBI taxonomy): domain Bacteria; kingdom Bacillati; phylum Actinomycetota; class Acidimicrobiia; order Acidimicrobiales; species Acidimicrobiales bacterium. The sequence goes on from DASUHN010000181.1 coordinate 7,814, forward strand.
AGGCGCTGTCCCGGGAGTCGACGATCAGCTTGCGCCCGTTGACCCCGCCGAGGCTGTTGATGTAGGCGAAATACGCCTGGACGCCCACCTGGGCGCTCTTGAACAGCCCGGGCACGGGCTCGGAGATGTCGGCTACCTGGCCCACGGTGATCGAGGTCGGGGTGATCCCGGGCGCCGATGCGGTGTTACCGGAGCTCGACTGGGACGACGGGGTGCTCGACGGGGCCGAGGTGGCCGTGCTCCCCCCCGCCGTGGACGACGACCCGCAGGCCGCCAGCGTGAGGCCGGACAGAACTGCCACCGTGGTGACAGCTGCGCCGGCCCGGCGCACCCGGAACTTCCGTGCAATATGCAGCGCCACTGCTTCCCCCTGTTCCGGCCGCCGCCAGGGCGAGGCGGCAGCCTCTCGGGCATGGTACAGAAGCGGCGGGCAGATGGGAACGTGTTCTCATCGGCCCTCGGAAATATCCGTTTTGCGAGAACTGGAGACCGTGTGCCCCATCCGCTCGACGAGTATCCCGTCCACCAGGCCCCGCTCTCCATGCGCCAGGTGGTCAGCAGCGACCGCAACTTCTACGACCGCAGCTACTTCAACGCCCACGACCGCACCGGGGACGTGTTCCTGATCACCGGCCTCGGCGTCTACCCCAACCTGGGTGTCACCGACGCCTACGCCACCGTCCGGAAGGGGGGCCGCCAATGGGTCGTGCGCTTCTCGGACGCTCTGGGTGACGACCGGCTCGCGCAGAGGATCGGGCCGTACCGGATCGAGGTTCTCGACCCTCTCCACAAGGTCCGGATCGTGTGCGAGGCCCCGGAACACGGCATCGCCTTCGACCTGACCTGGGACGGCTCCTATCCGCCCGTCGACGAGCCCCGCCACGTCGTCATGTCCGGGGACCGGGTGACCCTCGACGGGTGCCGCTTCGCCCAGGTCGGCACGTGGTCGGGCGAGCTCGGGGTGGACGGCCAGGACATCCGGGTCGATCCCGCCGTATGGGTCGGTGCCCGGGACCGCTCTTGGGGCATCCGTCCCGTAGGGGAGCCCGAGCCCCCGGGCCGAACGGCCGACGGGGCTCCGGGCGGGTTCTGGTGGCTCTACGTCCCGCTGCGTTTCGAGGACTTTGCCCTGGTGGTGATCGCCCAGGAGAGGGCCGACGGCACGCGCACCCTGAACGAGGCGGTGCGGGTGTGGGCCGACGGACGCCACGAGCAGCTGGGCTGGCCCGAGGTCGAGATCTCGTACCGGTCCGGGACCCGGCACCCCGAGCACGCCCGGATCGGCCTGCGGGCGCCGGGCGGCCGGTCCCTCACCCTCGAGGTGGACACCCTCGGCTTCGCCGCCCTGTTCCCGGCCGGCTACGGAGCCGCCGGCGAGGAGTGGCGCCACGGGCAGTGGATGGGGGCGGGGTGGGTCGACGGCAAGGTCTACGACCTCGACGACCCGGCCGTCACCGGCCGGCTGGGTTTCGGCGTGGTGGACCACGTGGGCCGGGCCCGCTTCGACGGGGCGGAGGGCTGGGGCCTGTTCGAGCACGCCACCATCGGGCGCCACGACCCCAGCGGCTTCGCCGACCTCTCCTCGGTGGCTCCCTAGAACTCGTTCTATGCTCGCCGGAGGCGCGCGCCCGTCCGGCCGCGCCGCGAAGGGGGCCTCAGCACATGCACGACCTGGTGGTCCGGGGCGGGACGCTCGTCGACGGGACGGGGAACGCTCCCCGGCAGGCGGATGTGGCCGTCGACGACGGCGTGGTCACCGAGGTCGGGCGCTTGGCGGGCGTGGCGGCCCGGCGGACCATCGACGCCGATGGCCTCACCGTG
>DASUHN010000182.1 GCA_036273495.1 Acidimicrobiales bacterium
GTTGGCGATCAGCTCGTCGATCCGGCCCAGCGCCACGTCGGCGGCGGTGTCGACGGAGGTGGTGTCGACGGTCAGATCGGCCACCTCGGCCAGGGCCGACAGGAGGGCGGCGCTGGCGGCGGGGAAGGGCATGCCGGCGACGTAGTGCGGGACCCGGGCCCACAACCCCACCGCCGGGATCCCCCGCTCGTGCAGGGCCAGCTCGAGGGCCGCCTCCACCCCGGCGGGAACCTCGATGGTGCCGGCCACGAACCCCACCCGGGCCGCCAGCGACTCCTCCGTCGAGGTCGACGCGATCTTGACCGGGCGGGTGTGGGGGACGGGGGCGGGGAAGGCGCCGAGGCCCACGGCCAGGCGCACCCCGAGCTCGGTGGCCAGGCCGACGACGTCGACCACGAAGGCCTCCCAGCGCATGTCGGGCTCGGGCCCGACCAGGAGCAGCATGTCCCGGTCGGCCCGGTCGGTGGTGAGGAGAAGCCGGGGCTGGCGCCAGGTCAGGCCGGCGTTGCGGCCGTTCTCGATGCGGACGATCGGGCGGCGGGCCCGGTAGTCGATGAGCTCGTCGCCGTCGAAGACCGCCACCACCTCGGGCTCGCGGCCCTCGACCAGCGTGGCCAGGGCGGTGGCGGCGCCGAGGCCGGCGTCCACCCACCCCTCGAGCTGGATGACCAGGACAGGATCTCGCGGGTCGCGCGACGGGAGGCGCTGGTGGAGGCTCGGGCTCACAGCTGGGATACGGCGCGGCGCGCCATCTCCGCCAGCGACTCCACCTGCTGACCCATGCTGTCCGAACCCGAGCCCCGGTCCCCGCCCATGGCGCCGCCCTCGTACCGGGCCGCGACCCCCTCGACGATGCAGGCCAGCTTCCAGTACCCGAAGGCGACGTAGAACGGCAGCTCCGAGACGTCCCGCCCCGACCGGGACGCGTAGCGCCGGTTGATCTCGTCGCGCGACAGGAAGCCCGGCGTGGCGGTGGCGGCCACCCCCGCCAGCGCCACCGTCTGGTCCTGGCTCTCGGCCCAGTACACGTTCAGGAGGCCGAGGTCGGCGAGAGGGTCACCGAGGGTGCACAGCTCCCAGTCGAGTACGGCGCGCAGCTTTCCATCGGGCCCGAGCATGGTGTTGTCGAGGCGGTAGTCCCCGTGCACCAGGGCGGGCCGACCCTGCTCCGGGACCCGCGCCGCCAGCAGCTCGTGGACCTCGTCGACCACGGGGACCTTCCGGTCCCGCCCGTCGATCGATGCGCGGAACTGGCTGTACCACCGCTTCAGCTGCCGCTCGATGTAGCCCTCGCGCCGGCCCAGATCCCCGAGGCCGACGGCGTCGACGTCGGCGGCGTGGATGGCCACGAGGACGTCGATGAGGTCCTCGCTGGCGGTGCGCCGGCCCCGGTCGTCGAGGGCGGACTCGGCCTGGGCGCGGTCCCGGATGATGTGCCCGTCGACGTAGCCCATGATGTAGAAGGGCCGGCCGTTGACCGACTCGTCGCCGCAGAACCCGAGGGCGGGCGCCACCGGCACGGGGGTGGGGCCGAGGGCCGAGATGATCCGGTGCTCGCGGCCCATGTCGTGGGCGGTGGGCAGGACGTGGCTCACCGGGGGCCGGCGCAGGGCGTAGCGGGTGCCGTCGGATCCCGTGACCCGGAACGTGAGGTTCGACCGCCCGCCGGCGATGAGCTCGAACTCGAACGGGCCTCGCGCCCCGTCCACGTTCTCCTCCAACCAGGCGCTGACCTTGGGCCCGTCGATCCCTTCCATGTCCGGAAACCTAGTGGCGGCCGGTAAGGTCGGGCCCGATGACCGACGTCACCGACGCCACCTTCGAGCAGGAGGTCCTGGCCCGTTCGGAGCAGGTCCCCGTGGTCGTGGATCTGTGGGCGCCGTGGTGCGGGCCGTGCAAGACCCTCGGCCCGATCATCGAGCGGGTGGTGGCGGCCACCAACGGAGCCGTGGCCCTGGTCAAGGTCAACGTGGACGAGAACCCCGGCATCAGCAACGCCTTCCGGGTGCAGTCGATCCCCGCCGTCTACGCCATCAAGGACCGCCAGGCCGTGGACTCGTTCATCGGCGCCCTCCCCGAGCCGGCGGTGGCCGACTTCGTGTCCCGCCTGGCCCCGCCCGAGACCGAGGCCGACCGCCTGGTCCAGGCCGGGGACGAGGCCTCGCTGCGGCGGGCGCTGGAGCTGCAGCCCGACCACCACGAGGCCGTGCTGGGCCTGGCCGAGCTGCTGGTGGGGAAGGGGGAGGGGGAGGAGGCACTGGGCCTCCTGGCCCGGATACCGGAGGACGCCGAGGTGCGCCGGATCGCGGCGCTGGCCCGGTTGGGCGGCGAGGAGGCGGTGGCCGCCGGGGACGGAGTGGAGGAGCGGCTGCGGGCCCTGCTCGACCGGGTCAAGGACGACGACGCCGCCCGCCAGGAGTACATCGATCTCCTCGAGGCCATGGGCCCCGACGACCCCCGGACCGCCGAGGCGCGCCGGGCGCTGACGTCGCGCCTGTACTGAGCGCGGTGGTGGCCGCCACCCTCGACCTCGGCGGGCGGCGCTACGACGTGTCGAGCCGGGCGCTGGTGATGGGGATCCTCAACCGCACTCCCGACTCGTTCTACGACAAGGGCACCTACTTCTCGTTGGACGCGTTCATCGACCGCGCCGCCGCCCTCGTCGACCAGGGCGCCGACATCCTCGACGTCGGCGGGGTCAAGGCCGGGCCCGGCCCCGAGGTGGACCTCGAGGAGGAGCTGGAGCGGGTGGTGCCGGCCATCGAGATGCTGACGGCGCGCTTCGACGTCCCGGTGTCGGTCGACACCTGGCGGGCCGCGGTGGCGGAGTCGGCCTACAAGGCGGGGGCGGTGATCGGCAACGACATCAGCGCCTTCGCCGATCCCGGGTATCTCCCGGTCGCGGCGGCCGCCGGCGCCGCCGTCGTGGCCACCCACATCCGCCTGGCGCCCCGGGTCCCCGATCCCGAGCCCCGATACGACGACGTGGTGGCCACCGTCGCCGACGTGCTGCGCTCGCTCGGGCGGGCGGCGGAGGACGCCGGGATCCCACCCGAGCGGGTGATGGTCGACGCCGGCCTGGACCTGGGCAAGACGTGGCAGCAGTCGGTGGCGCTCCTGCGCGCCTCGGACGAGCTGGCCGCCCTCGGTTACCCCGTTCTCCTCTCGGCGTCGAACAAGACGTTCCTGGGCCGGATGCTCGACCTCGACATCGATGCCCGGCGCGAGGCCAGCCTGGCGGCGTGCGCCATCGGGATCGTGCGCGGCTGTCGCGTGCTGCGCGTGCACGACGTGCGCGGCGCCCGCCGCACGCGCGACACCCTGGCCGCCGTGCTGGAGGCGCGGTGAGCGCGACCCCCGCTCCCGCCTACCTGGTGAAGGGGGAGGACCACGCCCTCGTGGCCCAGGCCCTGTCCAAGCTGCTGGCCGAGCTGACCGCCGACGCCGGCGGCCTGGCGCTCGAGGACCAGTCGGGCGACGAGCCCGACGTGGCGGCCATCATCGACGCCTGCCTCACCCCGCCGTTCCTGGCCGACCGGCGCATCCTCGTGGTGCGCGAGCTGGGCCGGACCCGGGCCGAGGACGTGGACCGCCTGGTGGCGTACCTGGCGGCGCCGAGCGACACCGCCTCTCTCGTGATGGCGTCCACGGCGGCCGTGCCGGCCCGCCTGGTCGAAGCGGTGCGCAGCGTGGGCCGCCTGGTGGACGCGGCGGCGCCGTCCGGGCGGGGCCGGGGGCAGTGGTTCGCGGCCCGGCTGAAGGAGGCGCCGGTCAACCTCGACGCCCGGGCCGCCTCCGTCCTCACCGAGCATCTCGGCGAGGAGGTGGGCCGCCTCGAGGGGATCCTGGCCGGGTTGGCCGCCGCCTACGGGGACACGACGGTGGGCCCCGACGAGCTCGAGCCCTTCCTGGGCGAAGCCGGCGCCGGTGCCCCCTGGGAGCTCACCGATGCCATCGACTCCGCCGACGCGGGGCGCGCCCTGGCGGCGCTGCACCGCCTGACCGAGGGGGGGAACCGCCATCCGCTGGTCGTGCTGGCCAGCCTCCACCGCCACTTCGTGGCCATGCTGCGGTTGGACGGGGCCGACGTGTCGAGCGACGAGGAGGCCGCCTCCCTGCTCGGGACCCGCAGCACCTACCCGGCGGCCAAGGCCCGGTCCCAGGCGGCCCGGCTCAAGGGGCCGGGGATCGGCCGGGCGATCGTGCTGCTGGCCGACGCCGACCTCGACCTCAAGGGCCGGACGGCGCTACCCGAGCAGACGGTTCTCGAGGTGCTGGTGGCCCGGCTGGCGCGCCTGGCGCCGGCGGTCAGGCCTCGTCAGAGCCGGCGGGCTCGGACGGGCTCGCGCTGACGGCGGGCGCCGCCGGCCCGCCCAGCGCCGCCACCCGGCGCATCAGGCGGGACTTCCGGTTGGCGGCCTGGTTCTTGTGGATGACGCCCTTCTGGGCCGCCTTGTCGAGGCGCTTGATGGCGGTGCGCAGGGCCTCGGTGCCGTCCTCGGCGCCCGACTCCACCGCCCGCACCGCCGTCTTCACCCGGGTCTTGAGCTCCGAGCGCACGCCCTTGTTGCGCAGGCGCCGGACCTCGTTCTGGCGGTTCCGCTTGATCTGAGACTTGATATTGGCCATAGGAGAACCGGCGGAGGCTAGCAGTCCGGACGGGCCCTCCGGTCCGCGAGAATGGGCCACTTGTCCACGGGCAACATCCGCAACCTCTCGATCATCGCCCACATCGACCACGGGAAGTCGACCCTGTCGGACCGCGTCCTCGAGCTCACCGGGGCCGTCGACCCCCGGGAGATGCGGGACCAGTACCTCGACTCGATGGATCTGGAGCGGGAGCGGGGCATCACCATCAAGGCCCAGAACGTCCGGGTCACCTGGAAGGGCCACGTCATCCACCTGATCGACACCCCGGGCCACGTCGACTTCGGCTACGAGGTCAGCCGGAGCCTGGCGGCGTGCGAGGGGGTCGTCCTGCTCGTCGACGCCTCCCAGGGGATCGAGGCCCAGACCCTCGCCAACAGCTATCTCGCCGTCGAGCACGACCTCGAGATCGTGGCCGCCCTCAACAAGATCGACCTGCCGGCCGCCGACCCCGAGCGCCACGCCGCCGAGATCGAGAAGGTGCTCGGCATCCCGGCTTCGGGGATCCTGCGGATCTCGGCCAAGACCGGCGCGGGCGTGCCCGAGCTGCTCGACGCCATCGTGGAGCGCATCCCGCCCCCGCGCGGAGACGCCGACGCCCGGCTCCGCGGGCTGATCTTCGACTCCTACTACGACCAGTACCGCGGCGTGGTCAGCGCCGTACGGGTCATGGACGGCACCCTCCACGCCGGCTCCCGCCTGCGGTTCATGCAGGCGGGGTCCGCCCACGACGTCGAGGAGCTGGGGGTGCGCACTCCCGCTCCCGTCCCGGTGGCGTCGCTCGGCCCGGGCGAGGTCGGCTACCTCATCGCGGGCATCAAGGACGTGGGCGAAGCCCGCTCCGGTGAGACGGTCACCAACCTCGCCCACCCGGCTGCCGCGCCGCTCGCCGGCTACCAGGACCCCAAGCCGATGGTCTTCTGCGGTCTGTACCCGGTGGAGGGGGACCAGTTCTCCGACCTGCGCGAGGCGCTCGAGAAGCTGCGCCTCAACGACTCGAGCTTCACCTACGAGCCCGAGACGTCGGGCGCCCTCGGGTTCGGCTTCCGCTGCGGGTTCCTCGGGCTGCTGCACATGGAGATCATCCGGGAACGGCTCGAGCGCGAGTACGACCTCACGCTGGTGGCCACCGCGCCGAACGTCGAATACCGCGTGCGCCTCACCGACGGCGCGGTCGACGTCGTCGACAACCCGAGCGCGATGCCGCCCGCGCCGCGCATCGAGGCGATCGAGGAGCCGTTCGTGAAGATCACGATGCTCACGCCTTCGGAATACATCGGCACGCTGATGGAGCTCGCGCAGGGGCGGCGCGGCGAGCTGCAGCGCATGGACTACTTGAGCGAGGACCGCGTCGAGATCATCTACGACATCCCGCTTGCCGAGATCGTCATGGACTTCTT
>DASUHN010000183.1 GCA_036273495.1 Acidimicrobiales bacterium
GGCGGGTAAGGGCCCGGGCCACTGAACCCAGCAGGGTGTGGCCGAGTGGGTGACGGGCAGTGGCACCCACCACGAGCAGGTCTGCGGTGCGGCCGACTTCCATGAGGACATCGGCGGCAAGTCCGGGAACGGCTATCCGACGTACAGCCAGGCTCGGATACCCGCCGAGCTCGTCTCGCTCGATGTGGGCGAGCATCTCCTCGGCGGCCTGGTCGCAGCACTCCGGGCGGGCCACGAGGGGAAGCCTGTGCCAGGCGATCGACACGGGATATGTGTAGGCGTAGACGAGACAGAGCTCCGCCTCGCGCCAGAAGGCCTCGGCGGCGGCCCAACGAACTGTAGCTCGGGACTCCTTGGAGCCGTCCACTCCCACCGCGACCATCGACTCTTCATACGCGTCCATGTCCCGCATCACATCCCCATCTTCCGCCGGATACGTAGGCGCCCACCAGGGTCGAAGGTCCCACGCCCACTGGAGCCACAGGTCGAGGGTGAACCTATGTATGGCGTGCGCAGGTGCGTCCCGTCAGGGCTTCCCCATGGTCGAGGCGTGCCTGGCCAGTAGCGAGAACGGCGGAGCCAGGTCGACGCCGTCGGGCTTGTCCAGGTAGCCGGGGGAGGATCCGGCGACGCCGGTATGGCCGTACTACCAGACGATCCGGTCCGTGCGGGGGTCGATCACCACGACCCGGTGGTTGAAGTCGTCGTTCATGAGGAAGTCCCCGTTCGGCAACGGCTCGGCCAGTGAAGGCTGGTCGAGCGGGGGATCTCCCTGCAGCGGGGCATAGCGCCATAGGAGATGGCCCGAGGAGTCGAAGGTCTCGAGCACTCCCGGGTCGGTGTAGCTCACCGTGACGTAGACACCGGGGCTCACCTCGTTGGTATCCGAGGGGTAACCGACGCCGGGCGGATGCAACGACCGGTAGACCCGCCCGTTGAGGTCGATCTCGTCGACCCAGTCACCGTTGATCTCGGTGACGAGATAGTGGCCGTTCGCCATCGGGAAGGCGCCATTGGGACTGCCCCAGTGTGAGGGTGGGGAGTGATAGCACGCGTTGGTGGAGGTGCCGATGACGCGCGCCGGACTGTGCCAACCCGGGGCGATCAGGAGCATCCGGCAGTTCTTGATGTCGGCAGTGAGGATGTAGCCGTCCGGCAGGACCAGGGCGTCGTCGGGGTTCCACAGGTGGTCGGGTCCCATCCCCTCCGAGCCCGGGGTGCCGTACCGGTAGACGATGCGGTGGGTGGCCGCGTCGATGACGCTGATTACGAAGGCGTCCTCCTCGGTGGCCACAATCTGCCGGCCGTCCGGAGTGAAGAAGGCGTCGTCGGCGACCGGGAAGCTCTGACCGGGGGCCAGGTCCCCCGGGCGGGGGAACTGCCAGGTGATCTGGCCCCGCTGGTTCACCACGATGAGCCGGTTGTTGGTGCGGTCCGCGATCAGGACCGGGCCGGGAAGCACGGAGGGGTCGGATCCGGCAGCCAGGTCTACCGGAACCGAGCTCGACGTTGTCGGCGCCGAACCGGTCTGCGAGGGCGCGGCCGACCCGGCGGGTCGCCGGGGGCCCGCCCCGCAGGCGGCGCCAAGGCGACGGCTGCCGCCAGGGCTAGGGCCCGTACCGGGCCGGCCGGACTCACCGCCGCAAGGTAGCGGCCTGCTCCTTACGGGACCATGAAGCGCCCCTGTCCGGCCGTCCGAGTCGGAGCGCTCGGTCTTCATGCTCCCGTAAGGCTCGGCTCTCTAGCTTTGGGGTGTGGCTGCAGGGGCGCGCCCGGAAACAGGACGACCCGGAAGCGGCCCGGGCGGGACGGGGGCCCGGGCCGGAGCCGACGGGGTGGAGGCCAACGCCCGGCTCACCTCCTCGACTGCGGTGGTCCTGTTCGTCCTGCTGGCCGTCGAGGGCGTGACCGTGCTGTCGGCTCGCTCCCTTCTGACGGCCCATGTGTTCGTCGGAATGCTGCTGATCCCGCCGGTCCTGCTGAAGATCGGCAGCACGGTGTACCGCTTCGCGCGGTACTACCAGGGGCATCCCGCCTATCGCGACAAGGGCCCGCCTCCCTGGCTGCTGCGGATCCTCGGTCCCGCTGTCGTGGTGCTGACCCTCGTGATGTTCGGAACCGGCGTCGGCCTCATGTTCGTCGGCACCGCGGGTAGGGACCTCCTGCTGACCGCCCACAAGGCCAGCTTCGTCCTCTGGTTCCTCGCCATGACGGTCCATGTGCTCGGCCACCTGGCCGACATCGTCCGCCTCGGGAGGTTGGACTGGGTCGGCCGGTCGGGGCGGGTGGCGGGATCGGG
>DASUHN010000184.1 GCA_036273495.1 Acidimicrobiales bacterium
GAACTCCTCGCCGCCGCAGCGAGTGTAGGCGTCGCGCTCCAGGCGTCGCACGACGATCTGGCGCAGCTCCTCCTCGAGGCGCCGCTCGCGCCGCTCCGCCAGGCGGCCGGTCTCCTCCAGGTGCCGGCGATGTTGCCCGACCGTCTCCCACACCTCCGCCGTCCCCTCGCCCGTGGTGGCGACCGCGGTCACGATCGGCGGCCGCCAGTCACCAGGCGGTGACATGTCGAGCATGCGCGCCAGGTCCCGCTCGGTCTCCTTGGCCCCGGGACGGTCAGCCTTGTTGATCACGAACATGTCGGCCACCTCGAGCAGTCCCGCCTTGTTGGCCTGCACCGAGTCCCCCCAGCCCGGATTGAGGACCACGACCGTGGTGTCGGCGGCCTGGGCTATCTCCATCTCCGTCTGCCCCACGCCCACCGTCTCCACCAGGATCCACGGCAGACCGGCGGCGTCGAGAGCGCGGATCGCCTCGCGCGTCGCCAGTGAGAGCCCGCCCAGGTGGCCGCGCGACGCCATGGAGCGGATGAACACACCGGGGTCCAGGGCGTGCTCCTGCATGCGGATCCGGTCCCCGAGGATGGCGCCGCCGGAGAACGGGCTGGAGGGGTCGACCGCCAGCACGCCGACCGGCGGACCGGCGCCGCCGGCGCGCGCCGCGCTGATCAGCCGGTCGGTGAGCGTCGACTTGCCCGCCCCCATCGACCCGGTCCACCCGACGGTGTAGGCGCCGCCCGACACCGGGAAGGTGAGCCGGCCCACGGCGCGGGCGTCGGGACCTCCCTGCTCGATCAGCGACAGCAGGCGCGCCAGCGCCGAGCGGTCACCCGCCCGGGCCGCCTCGACCAGGGCTTTGGGGTCGCGGGAGCGGGGCACTAGGGGGCGGGGGCGCGCCGGATGTCGGCGCCCAGCGACGCCAGCTTCCCCGCCAGGCACTCGTAGCCGCGGTCGACGTGGTGGGCCCCGGTCACGACCGTCTCCCCCGCTGCCGCCAGCCCCGCCAGCACCAACGCCGCCCCGGCCCGGATGTCGGGGGCCTTGACGGGCGTTCCCGACAGCCGCGGCACCCCGCGCACGATGGCGTGATGGCCCTCGGTGCGGATGTCGGCGCCCATGCGCCGCAGCTCGTCCACGTATTTGAAACGGCCCTGGAAGAGGTTCTCGGTGACGATCCCCGCTCCCTCGGAGACGCTCATCAGCGTCACCAGCAGGGGCTTGTAGTCGGTGGCCACGCCCGGATAGGGGAGGGTCGCGACGTCGACGGCGTGGGGGCGGCCCTTGGCCGACACCCACAGGCCCTCCGAGCACGGGCTCGAGCGCACGCCCATCTCGCCGAGCTTGTGGATCACCATGTCCATGTGGTCGGAGCGGGCCCCGGCTATCACGATCTCCCCGCCCGCCAGCCCGGTGGCGGTCATGAACGTGGCCGCCTCCACGCGGTCCGGTATCACCTCGTGCTCCACGGGGGTCAGCTCGTCGACGCCTTCGATCTCGATCGTCGATCCGCCCGCGCCGACGATGCGGGCCCCCATCCGGTTGAGGAAGGCGGCCAGGTCCGACACCTCCGGCTCGCGCGCCGCGTTCTCGATGACCGTGGTGCCCTTGGCGCGCACCGCCGCCATGATCAGGTTGTCGGTCGTGGTGTGGCTCGGGAACTCCAGGACGATGCGCGCCCCGTGCAGCCGATCGGCGCGGGCGATCACGAAGCCGTGGCTGGTCTCCACGGTCGCGCCCATGGCCTCCAGGCCCGACAGGTGGAAGTCGATCGGCCGGGGCCCGAAGTCGTCGCCGCCCGGCCGCGACACCCGCGCCTCCCCGCACCGGGCCAGCAGCGGACCGAGCACGACGATCGACGCGCGCATCCGCTCGACGAGCTCGTAGGGAGCCTCGGGGGTGAGTTCGACCGGCACGTCGAGGCGCAGCGTGCTGCCCGACTCCCGCGTGACCACCACCCCCATCGACTCGAGCAGGTCCCCCATGATCTCGACGTCGATGATCTGCGGGGCGTTTCGCAGCCGGTAGGTCCCCGGTGCCAGCAGGCAGGCGGCCATCAGCTTGAGCACCGAGTTCTTGGCGCCGCCGAGGCTGACCGTCCCCTCCAGGGGCGGCCCGGATCGCACCCGGATGGAGTCGGTGCCGTGGTCCACCGTGTCAGTATTCCCCGCCGGGCTAGGCGTCAGCGTCATCGCCCGCCGTCCCGGCGCCGGGGCCGGGTCAACCGGCGCTGCGCACGTGGCGGTCGAGGAACTCGGCGGTCCGGTCCAGCTCGTCCTCCACCGTCTCGGGGCGGGACCAGCCGTGGCCCTCCCCCTCGTACACGTGCATCTCGGTCCGGTTGCCGGCCGCCAGGGTCCGGTCCCGCACCGCCAGCGACTGGGCCAGCGGCACGACCGGATCCTCGCTGCCGTGCAGGATCAGCAGCGGGGCGCGGATGCGCTCGGCCACCGCCAGCGGGGAGCGCCGGCGGTGCAGCTCCGCCGCCGCCGGCAGGGGCCCGACCAGGCTGTGGGTGTAGTGGGCCTCGAAGCGGTGGGTGGTGGCCGCCAGGGCCTCGAGGTCGGCGACGCCGTAGAGGTCGACGCCGGCGGCGCACAGCTCGGGGTGCCGGGCCAGGAGCAGCAGCGCCGTCATGCCGCCGGCGGACGCGCCCAGCACCACCGTCCTGCCGGTGCCCGCCCACCCGTTCTGCGCCGCCGCCCGCAGCCCGGCGGCGCAGTCGGCCACGTCCACCTCGCCCCACCCCCCCGCCAGCGCCCGGGCGTGGGCCCGCCCCCAGCCGGTGGAGCCCCGGAAGTCGGGCACGAGCACCGCCCATCCCCGGGACAGGAAGAACGCCACCCGGGCGTTGAAGGTGACGGTCATCTGGCCGGTCGGGCCCCCGTGGATCCACATGATCAGCCCCCCGGCCGGGGATCCTCCCGGCGGGCGGTACAGCCGGCCGGGGATCCGGGTCCCGTCCTCCGCCGCCCAGGCGACGGACTCGGGCTCGGCCAGCCACGGTCCCTCCACCCCGCCGACGGGCCCCCTGACCAGTGACGTCCGGGTGCCGGCGCCGGGGTCGATGGTGACCAGCGCCGTCGGGGTGCGGGCGCCGCTGCGCACCGCCACCATCCGGCGCCCGGCCCACCCGATGCCGAGGTGCCACCCCTTCCCCAGCTCCCGGACCTCGGGCCCGCCCACCCGGGCCCCGGCCCCCGCCCCCCCCCACCGGGC
>DASUHN010000185.1 GCA_036273495.1 Acidimicrobiales bacterium
GTCCCACAGGCCCCGCTCGACGTCGTCGGGCAGACGCCGGGTGGCCGGCGCCAGATCGGAGGCGAAGCACGCCCCCCGCGCCTCGAGCACCTCGAGGATCTCGGCGGTGGCGCCGGCCGCCGGGGCCACCGGCTGGCCCCCGGGTCGCGACGCCGCCAGCAGCCAACCCAGGTCGGCTCGGAACACCACCGATATCGGGGTGGCCCGCGACGGGGCCGCCGCCGGGCCGTCGGGATCCTCCCGGGTGCGGGGGGAGAGCCGCAGCCACCCCACGTCCCCGGCGTGGCACATCAGGTCCAGCCAGGCCGGCTCGTAGTCGGACAGGCGCCGGGAGAACAGCTCCGCCTCCCACGCCCCCGCCGCCGCCTCGAATCCCTGCAGCTGCTCGAGCACCGCCGCCAGCCCACCTTCCCCCGAAAGCCGGCTCCCCGGCGCGACGTGCTGCCACGTCAGCAGGAACCGCATGAGGTCCTGGGCGGTGGCGGGCTCGACGGCCTGGCGCCGGGAGCTGCGGGAGTACCCGTGCATGCGCGCCAGCAGCCGACGGGACACCCACTCCGGCCCCTCGGCGCCGGGGCGGTAGCGACCCTGGAGGGCAAAGCCCTCCCGCTCCAGCATCGCCAGCTCCGCCCCCACCCGCCCCGCCGGCAGGGTCGTGGCCGCCGCCAGGTCGTCGACGGTCGTGATGCCGGTGAGCTCGAGGTGGCCCCGCAGGGTGCGGGCCACGGCGGCGTCGTCCCCCGCCAGGGCGGCCCGGGCCTGCCCGACCGACTCGGTCGTGGCCCACAGCTCGGTGCCACCGGCCGGCACGGTCACGCCCCGCCCCCGTTCGCGCAGCCCCGCCCACTGCGCCGCCCACTCCGGCCGGGCCCGCAGCACCACGGCGGAGGACAGCAGGTCGTGGAGGTCGTCGGGCGTCTCGGCCTGGACCTCGATCTCCTCGTGCACCCGGGCCACCGCCTCGGGGTCGAGGGCGCCGATGGCGGCCAGGTCGACCTGCAGGCCCCGGCGCAGCTGCACGGCGTTGGTGCGCCGGTTCTGGAACTCCTCGTCGTCGAGGAAGGCGTAGGGGCGTGCCGTCAGGATCTCGTGAGAGAGGACCGACGCCTCGGTGGTGTCCCTGCAGTGCACCCGGACCTGCCCGGACTCCAAGCTCTCGAGCAGCGCCTGCACTCCGTCGATGTCGAGCGCCTCGTGCATGACGTCGTCGACGGTCTGGCGCACGATCACGTGGTTGGGGATCTCGATCGGCCCGGTGATGTTGTCCTGACAGGCGGCGGCCTGGGGGAACAGGGCGGCCAGCAGGTCGTCGGACTCCATGCGCTGGATGGGAGGAGGGTTGCGCCGGCCGTTGCGGAACCGCAGCACCAGGAGGGCCCGGTTGAGGTTCCAGCGCCAGCGGGCCTGGAACATCGGTGAGTCGAGGATGGCGTGTTCCAGGGTGTCGGCCACCGTGCGGCTCGACAGGTAGCGGGGCACGTCGTCGAGCGGAAAGCTGTGCTGAGGACCGAGCGACAGGACGATGGCGTCGTCACTGGCCGCCGCCTGCAGCTCGAAGTTGAACGTGCGGCAGAACTTCTTGCGCAGGGCCAGGCCGAGGCTGCGGTTCACCCGCGCCCCGTACGGCGAGTGCAGCACCAGCTGCATGCCCCCGGTGTCGTCGAAGAAGCGCTCGAGCACGAGCGTCTCCTGGGTCGGCATGGCGCCGAGGGCGGCGCGGCCGACGGCCAGGTAGTCGACGATCATGCCGGCGGCGTCGGCGTCGATTCCCGCCGTCTCCATCAGCCAGCGGCGGGCGACGTCGGGATCGCCTTCCAGCAGGTGCGAGTCGACCCGGTGGCGCAGCTCGGAGATCTCGCGTGACAGCTCGGCGGTGCGCGCCGGCGCCTCCCCCAGCCAGAACGGCACGGTCGGCGGCGTCTCCCCCGCGTCGCGGACGCGCACAACTCCGGGCTCGATCCGGCGCACCTGCCAGGAGTGGGTGCCGAGGAGGAAGATGTCCCCGGCCATCGACTCCACGGCCCAGTCCTCGTTGACCGTCCCGATGAAGGTGTCGTCGGGCTCGGCCACCACCCGGTAGTCACCGGTCTCGGGGATGGCGCCGCCCGACGTGGCGGCGGCCAGCCGGGCCCCCTTGCGGGGGCGCAGCTCCCCGTTCACGGCGTCGTGGTGGAGGTAGGCGCCGCGCCGGCCCCTTCCGGTCTCCACGCCCTCGGCCACCAGCTCGACCACCTCGTCGAACTGGACCCGGGGCAGCTCGTTGTAGGGGGCGGCCCGGCGCACCAGGTCGAACAGGTCGTCGGTCTTCCACTCCCCGGCCGCCACCTCGGCCACGATCTGCTGGGCCAGGATGTCGAGCGGGAGCCGGGCCGGCTGGATGGCGTCGAGGCGCCCGGCGCGCACGGCCATGAGCAGCGCCGTGCACTCGATCAGCTCGTCGCGCGTGAGCGGGAACAGGCGGCCCTTGGGCGTGCCCGCCCGGCTGTGGTTGGAGCGGCCCACCCGCTGCAGGAAGGTGGCGATGTTGCGCGGCGAAGCGATCTGGCACACCAGGTCGACGGGGCCGATGTCGATGCCGAGCTCGAGTGACGCCGTGGCCACCAGGGCCTTCAGGTCACCCGCCCGCAGCCGGGTCTCCACCCGCAGGCGGCGTTCCTTGGACAGGCTGCCGTGGTGGGCCGACACCACGTCCTCGCCGAGGCGCTCAGCGAGCTGATGGGCCACCCGCTCCGCCAGGCGCCGGGTGTTCACGAACACGAGGGTCGTGTGGTGCTCCCGCACGAGGGCGGCGATGCGGTCGAGCACGTCACCCATCTGCTCGGCCGACGCCACCGCCTCCAGCTCGCCCTCGGGGAGCTCGAGGGCCAGGTCGAGGCGGCGCTGGTGGCCGGCGTCGACGATGGCGGGGGCCGGGCGGTCACCGACGAGCAGGCGGCCCACGATCTCGATGGGGCGCTGGGTGGCGGACAGCCCGATGCGCACCGGCCGCTGGGCGCACAGCGCCTCCAGCCGCTCCAGGCTGAGGGCCAGGTGGGAGCCGCGCTTGTCGCGCGCCACGGCGTGGATCTCGTCGACGATCACGGTGTCGACGGTGCGCAGGGCGTCGCGCCCCCGCTCGCTCGTGAGGAGCAGGTACAGGGACTCGGGCGTGGTGACCACGAAGCTCGGGGGGCGGCGCACCATCAGCGCCCGCTGAGCCGGCGTGGTGTCCCCGGTGCGCACCGCCACCTGGATGGGCGCCGGCTCCATACCCAGCTCGAGGGCCACGTCCCGGATCTCGGCCAGGGGCCGCTCCAGGTTCTCGGCGATGTCGACCGCCAGGGCCTTGAGCGGGGACACGTACACGACCCGCGCCGTGGCGTTGATGTCCCGGCCCTCGGCGTGGGCCCGGTAGAGCGAGTCGATGGCGGTGAGGAAGCCGGCCAGGGTCTTGCCGGAGCCGGTCGGGGCGCCCACCAGGGTGTCCCGGCCGGCGGCGATCAGCGGCCACGCCGCCGCCTGCGGCTCGGTGGGCCCCTCCGGGAAGCGCCGGCGGAACCACTCGGCCACGACCGGGTGGAACCCGGCCAGGGCGGGATGGACGGGGGCGATGGGGTGGTCGGGGTCGATCCCCGGCCGGAGGGACAGCTGGGTCACCGCCCGATCCTACGCCCGGGAACGTCTGTTCGCCATGGGACTTTGTCCTCGGAACCTGTCGATCCCGGCCGATCCGTTCGTCGTGGGGGTGACACCGACTCCGACCCGGAAGGGGATGCCGTGCGCTACCTGCTGATGATCTGTGCCGACGAGCTGGCCATCAACGGTCAGGATCCCGCCGCCGACGCTGCCATGCTGGCCGACTACGGGACCTGGGCCGAGGAGATGGGGAAGCGGGGCGTGCTCCAGGGCGGTGAGCGCCTCCGCCCCACGACCGACGCCACGACCGTGAGCGTCAAGGACGGCAAGGTGCTGGCGAGCGACGGCCCCTTCGCCGAGACCAAGGAGCAGATCGGGGGCTACTTCGTCGTGGACTGCAAGGACCTCGACGAGGCCATCGAGGTCGCCTCCAAGCTCCCCGGCGCCCGCCACGGAAGCATCGAGGTGCGCCCGATCTGGGAGATGTGAGCACCGCGGGGGAGGCGGCCGGGCCGGTCGACGCCGTCGTCTCGGCCGCCTTCCACCGCGAGTGGTCCCGTATCGTCGCCACGCTCATCCGGGTGACCGGGGACTGGGACCTGGCCGAGGAGTGCGCCCAGGACGCCTTCACGGCCGCCCTGGGCCGCTGGCCCGAGGACGGCGTCCCCCGCAACCCCGGGGCGTGGCTGACCACGACGGCGCGCCACCGGGCCCTGGACCGGCTGCGGCGGCGGGCGGTGGGCGCCGCCAAGCTGGAGGAGGTTGCCGCTCTGTCCGGACCCGAGGAGACGTACGAGGCGAACGACCGCGACGGGCCCGGCCCCGCCGACAGCGGCGTCGGAGACGACCGCCTGCGGCTGATCTTCACCTGTTGCCATCCGGCCCTGGCCCTCGACGCCCAGGTGGCACTCACCCTGCGCACCCTGGCCGGGCTGACGACCGCCGAGATAGCCCGGGCCTTCCTGGTCCCCGAGGCGACGATGGCGCAGCGGCTGGTCCGGGCCAAACGCAAGATCCGCCATGCCGGCCTGCCGTTCCGGGTGCCCCCCGACCACCTGCTGCCCGAGCGCACGGCGGCGGTGCTCGCGGTCCTGTATCTCCTGTTCAACGAGGGGTACGCGGCCACCGCCGGCGCCGACCTGTTGCGCCCCGACCTGTGTGCGGAGGCGATCCGGCTGGGCCGTCTGGTGGTGTCGCTCATGCCCGACGAGCCCGAGGCCCGGGCGCTGGTGGCCCTGATGGTCCTCCAGCACTCCCGGCGGGCGGCCCGCACCGACGAGCACGGTGACCTCGTCCGCCTGGAGGACCAGGACCGCTCGCGCTGGGACCGGGCCGCCATCCGCGAGGGCCTGGCCGTGCTCGACGGGGCGCTCACCCAGCGCCGGCCCGGTCCGTACCAGGTGCAGGCCGCCATCGCCGCCTGCCACGCCTCCGCCCCCGACTCCGGGGGCACGGACTGGGCCCAGATCGCCGGCCTGTACGCGGAGCTGGCCCGCCTGGCCCCCTCCCCGGTGGTCGAGCTGAACCGCGCCGTGGCCCTGGCGATGGCCGAGGGGCCCGAGGTCGGTCTGGCCCTCGTCGACGACCTGGACCGGTCCGGGGCCCTGGCCGGCTACTACCTGCTGGCGGCCACCCGGGCCGACCTGCTCCGCCGGCTGGGCCGGAGCGAGGAGGCGGCCGCCGCCTACCGGCGGGCCCTCGACCACGTGGCGACCGACGCCGAGCGCCGCTTCCTCGAGCGCCGGCTGCAGGAGTGCGGCTAGAACCGGCCCGTGACCGGCGCCGGGGTGGAGATGTGGACCCTCGGCGTCGGCATCCCCAACCACACCCGGGCCCAGGCCGAGCGGGCCGAGGCGGCGGGGTGGACCGGTCTGGCGCTGGTCGACTCGCAGAACCTGGCGGGGGACTGTTACGTGGAGCTGGCGCTGGCGGCCAAGGCCACCGACCGCCTCCTCCTCGGGACCGGGGTGACCAACCCCTACACCCGCCACCCGGCCGTGACCGCCTCGGCCATCGCCACCGTGCAGGCGGAATCGGGCGGACGCGCCGTCCTCGGGATCGGGCGAGGCGACTCGGCGCTGGCCCACCTCGGCCTGGCCGGCCGCCCGGCCGTCAGCCGGATCCACTGGATCCGTCCCGACCACCCCGACCGCCCCAAGGTGCCCCTCGACGTCTTCGCGACCGGGCCCCGGGTGCTGGCCGTGGGGGCGCGCCACGCCGACCGGGTGACGCTCGCGGTGGGCGCCGATCCGGCGCGCGTCGAGTGGGGCGTCGCCACCGTACGCCGGGCGGAGGAGGACGCCGGCCGCGCTCCGGGGACGGTCCGGATCGGCGCGTGCGTGAACGTCGTCGTGCACGACGACCGGGCCGAGGGGATGCGGCTCGGGAGTGGCGGGATCGCGTCCTTCGCCCGGTTCAGCGTGATGCACGGCCGAGCCACCGGGCCGGTGAGCGGGACGCAGCGCCAGGTTCTGGAGTCGGTCCACCGCGCCTACGACATGAACCGCCACACCATGGCGGGCGCCCCGCAGGCGGAGCGCCTCACAGCCGAGTTCGCGTCGAGCTACGCGGTGATCGGGCCGGCGGGGGAGTGCATCCAGCGGCTGCAGGCGCTGACCGCGCTCGGCGCGGAGCGGTTCGTCGTCATCGGCCCCTCCCTCGACGCCGACCGGGAACAGGCGGCGCGGGCCACCCGCCGCTTCGTCGAGGAGGTGCTCCCCGCGTTCAGTTGATCCCGAGGTTCCCGGGGCCGCCTTCGATGATGGCGCGGTCGCCGCGTGCGATGTCCTTCCCGACCTGCTGCAGGAAGGCGTAGAACTGGTCGTTGCCCATGCGGTCGGCCATCTGCACGGGGATGGCGGGGAAGGAGTAGTCCGGATCGGGCAGCGGCGGATGGTCCTCGGCCGGCTTGCGCGCCATGACCTTCTCGATGATCGGCTCCAGGCGGCGGGCCTTGTCCCTCTGCGCCTTCTCGTCCCGCTCCTTGAACTCGGGCAGGACCTCCTTACCGAACAGCTCCAGGCTCTCCATGATGTGCTCGTGGCGGTTCTTGCCCGCCTGCGAGACGAAGACGACCTGGTCGACCCCGCAATCCTCGAAGCGCTTCAGGTACTCGCGGATCTGGTCGGGCGTCCCGATGGCGCCGCGCAGGCCGGAGCGGCCCTCCTCCACCACCTTGGCACCGAGGCGGTCGGAGTTGTTGGCGGCCTGGAAGACCGCCTCGGGGGAGTACCCGTGCTCGCTGCGCTGGGCCTCGTACTCGGCCCAGACATCGGTGCGGGCCGGCGTGTGCCGGCCGAACACGTAGTAGTGGGCCAGCGAGTAACCGAAGAAGTTGCCCCCTTCGACGCCGCGCGCCATGGCCTCCTCCTCGTCGGGCGCACACATGAAGGTGGTCACGGCCGCCACGTTGGGGTTGACGGCGTCACCGATCGGCACGCACTCGTCCTCGAGCGTCTTGTAGTAGTCGTTGACCCAGAGGGTGGCCTCCTCCGGGTTGATGAAGGCGAAGGTGAGGGCGCCGATGCCCTTCTGGGCCGCCAGATGGATGGTGTCGCGCCGGCTGCACGCTACCCACACCGGGGGGTGGGGCTTCTGGCGGGACTTGGGGACGACGTTGCGCGGCGGCATGGTCACGTACTTGCCGGAGTGGCCAGTGAAGGGCTCCTCGGTCAGGCACCGCAGCGCCACCCGCAGGCCCTCCTCCCACATCTCCCGCTTGTAGAAGGGGTCGATCTCGAACCCGCCCAGCTCGGCCTCGGACGACGCCTCACCCGTGCCGAACTCGACCCGGCCGTCCGAGACCAGGTCCAGCATGGCGATGCGCTCGGCTATGCGCGCCGGGTGGTTGAACAGCGGCGGCGTCTGCACGATGCCGTGGCCGAGGCGGATGTTCTTGGTGCGCTGCGAGACGGCGGCCAGGAACACCTCGGGTGCGCTGGAGTGGCTGTACTCCTCGAGGAAGTGGTGCTCGACCTCCCAGGCGTAGTCGATGCCCAGCTGATCGGCCAGCTCGCACTGCTCGAGGGCGTTCTGGATGAGGTTGAACTCGGAGTCCGCCTCCCAGGGCCGGGGCAGCTGGTGCTCGTAGAAGATCCCGAACTTCACGCCGCCACCGCCAGCCCGTCGAACTCGGCCAGGACGTCGGCGCCCCGCTTGTGCCTGGACAGGGCCAGCTCCACCTCGCGGCGGATGGAGGCCCGGCTCTGCTCCTCCATCACGCCCATCGACTCCTCGAGGCCCTGGTCCCAGATGCGCCCGACGACGTCGGAGCCGGGGATCCGCCGGCCCGACAGGCCGACGAAGGTGCGGTCGTGCATCTCGGAGAGCGATGTGCGCAGGTACTCGACGTGGGGCGTCTCGTCGGCCCGGATGTAGGAGACGACGTGCGCCGCTTCTCCTTCACCGGCCACCAGGTCGTTGTCGGACAGCAGCGCCTCGGCCCAGCGGAAGATGTGGAAGGCCTTGATCTCGATGAACAGCACCCGGGCCATGGTCGAGATCAGCATCTCGACCTCCATGTCCAGATCGGGGAACAGCCGCCGCTCGGCAAAGCGGGCGGCGCGGTCCTCGCTGGCCGAGGCCCCGCCCGGTCCGCCCATCCCCCCGCCGATCCCCATCCGCTCGAGCATGGCGGCGGTCTCGTCGGTGGTCACCGGGTTCTCGAAGGCGATGTCGCGGACGGCGAACCACATCCGGTTGTGGCCGGCCTGGTCCTCCCAACCGGCCTCGTCCCGGGCGTGGGCCTCGACCAGCCCCCGGCCCAGGTGGGCGGTGGCCGTGCCCCGGATGTCCTCGGCGAAGAACTTCTGCATGTTCTCCGGCGCCAGGTAGCGGATCATGGCCCCGAAGCCCTCGACGGTCCCGATCCGGGTGAGCGACGCCACGATCGGGTCCCGGACGCCGTTGCGGAGGAGCAGCCGGGCCTGGTCCAGGTTCGGATAGGCGCCGGGGAAGGCGTCCAGGGGGGCGTCGAGGATCCGGCCCCCGACGGTCTCGCGGTGGTGGTCCTGCCAGGCCTGCAGGGCCGGCACCCGGAACCGGGTGCGCGGCGACTCGTAGACCCCGTCCGCGTTGAATCCCCCGTGGCAGACCAGGCCTCCCGCCCGCAGCGGCTCGACCAGCGGGGGGTCGGCCAGCAGCTCGTCCCAGCTGTACTCCAGTTGCGCGGTTCCCATGTTCCGAACTGTAAACCCGGCGGTGTACACTCGCAAGTATGAGTCAGGCCGACGGCTCGACCCGCCTCCTCGCGAGGGCCGAGCGCCGCTCGTCGATCGTGGCCGGGGCGGCCCGGGCCTTCGCGGCGGCGGGCTTCGACGGCACGTCGATGGAGGACATCGCCGCCTCGGCCGGCGTCACCAAGCTCATCCTCTACCGGCACTTCGAGTCGAAGGAGGAGCTGTACCGCTCGATCCTCGAGGCGGTCTCGTCCCGGCTGGGGGACGAGGTGGCGTCCGCGGTGGAGGCGGGCCGGCGCCGGGGCGTGATCGTGCCCGCCTTCCTCACCGTGGCGCGCGAGGACCCCGACGGGTTCCGGCTGCTGTGGAGGCACTCGTCGCGGGAGCCGAAGTTCGCCGCCTATGCGGAGGAGGTGCACCGGGCCGCCGACGCCTTCGCCCGCCGCCTGCTCGGGAGCCGCATCGACGACCCGGTGGTGCTCGACTGGGCCGCCCCCACCGCCGTGGCCTTCCTGGTCGAGGCGGTCCTGGTCTGGCTGGACCGGGGGGAGGCGGCGGCCGACGACCGCTTCACCGAGCTCACCAGCCGCTCGCTGGAGGCCCTGGTCGCTACCTGGTCGGGGTGACAACCCCGCCGTTCACATCGTCGGGGTGAGAACCCCGCCGTTCACGGAGCCGGGGTGAGGGCGGCGACGTCGATGGCGTAGAGGTCGGCCACGTTCTCGCAGAGGATGGCCCGGCGCTGCTCTTCGGTGAGGCTGGCGGCGTGCTGCTCCAGCAGCTCCTGGGACCAGGGCCAGGTCGAGTCGCTGTGGGGGAAGTCGTTGGCCCACATCAGCCGCCGCCAGTTCATGGCGTCGGCGAAGCGGAACGCCGTCCAGTCGTCCTGGAACGTCACGTAGATGTGCTCGGCAAACTGCTCGCTCGGCAACCGGGTCAGCTCCTGGCCGGGCGGGAGCCAGTAGCGGTGGCGCTTGAAGGCGTGGTCCATCCGGTACATGAAGTGCGGGACCCAGCCGGCGTCGGCCTCGACGCACACGACGCGCAGGCCGGGGTGGCGCTCGAAGACCCCGCCCAGCACCAGCATCCCCATGATGTCCTGGCAGCCGCGCACGACCGACAGGAAGCCGTTCATCTTCGGGCCGCGCGTCCGCTCGGCGCGGGTCGTGAGGATGTGGAACGACAACGGCAGCCCCAGCCCGACGGCGGCCTCGAAGAAGGCGTCGTAGCGGGGGGAGTCGTAGTCCTCCACGGCCGGCTGGCCCGGCATCATCACCCCGCGCAGGCCGAGGTCACGGATGGCGGTGAGGTCCTCGATCCCCTCCTCGGGGGTCCGCATGGCGGTCTGGCCGGCGCCGATCAACCGCGCCGGCGCCGCCGCGCAGTACTCGGCCAGCCAGCGGTTGTAGGCGTCGAAGCAGGCCTTCTTGTAGTCGAAGTCGGGGTGGTTGCACAGCTGCATGCCGACCGTCGGGTAGATGATCTCGGCGGCCACGCCGTCGCGCTCCTGGTCGGCCAGCCGGGCCGTCGGGTCCCAGCCGCCCCGGTGCAGCTGGTCGAAGCGCACGCCGGTCACCCGGATCTCCTCGGCGGGCTTTCCCGCCGCCGCCACCAGTCCCATCGGCACGGGCCGGTCCATCCCGTCGATGACGAACAGGTCCCCGTACTTCTCCCCGCCGTCGACCAGTCGGGGGGCGCGGTCCCGCCACTTCGGGTCGATGTGGTCGACGTAGGTGCCCGGGGCCTCGGTGATGTGGGAGTCGGCGGAGATGACCGGAAAGTCGACTGTCGACGTCATTCGTGGATGTCCTCCGGTGAGGGTCCGAATATGACCAGGTGGTCGAGGACGGGCGCCGGGTCGGCCGACCAGGTGAGGGCCGCCAGCTGGGCCCGGCTGCGCCGGCCCAGCCGCCACCGCACGACCTCGAAGCGGGTGGTGTCGATGACCAACGGCTCACTCCGGGATCCGCCGCCCGCCCCGTCATCCGACGGTCCCACCGGGAACTCGGCGTCCTCGACCCGTACGACCATCGGGACCGGAGGCCGCATCAGCGTCACGAGCCGCTCGGCGCCGGCCCGGACCACCTCGGTGTCACGGGCCCCCGGCCGGCCCAGGGCGCCGCGGATGTCGTGCTCGTGGCTCGCCACGTCGAGCACAGCCGGCCACACCTCGAAGTTGGCGATGATGTCCTCGAACTGCGGCGCCACCTCGGTCCACGTCCCGACCACCTCGGCGATGGGCCGGCCCCGGTGGCGGGCCACCTGCTCGGCGGTCTGCTCCGCGTCGGGCGGACCGGTGAGCCGGCCGGCCAGCACGTCCTCGCCGACCGCGGCCAGGTGGCTCACCACGTCGGCCACCGACCAGCCCGGACAGGCGGGCACCGGTGCGGCCAGCTCGCCGGGACCGAGCGAGCCGACCATCTCCGCCACCCGCTCACGCGTGTCCCGGTAGAGGGCGGGCAGGTCGGCGCTTGTGGGGACCGACGCCACGTGGCCAAGCTATCCGGCCGTGCCCCCGACATCCCGACCGGCGCCGGTCACCATCGACGACCTGGCCGAGCCCCGTTTCAGCGAGGACGCGGCGGCCGTGCGGGCGATGATGGCGGAGGCGGGCGCCTCGCTGTCCCTCGACCCGCAGGCGGTGATGGCCGCCGCCAGCAGCGAGACCGGACTCGACGACTTCGGGCCCACCGACTTCGTCGAGCGCCTCGAGGTGCTGTGCCGGGCCCTGCGGACCGAGGCGGACCTGAACGCGGTCGGGGTGATGTCCCAGCACGCCATGCTCACCGGCCTGCTGCGCAACCGCCTCCTGGTGGAGGACCTGGTCCGCCGCCACCCCGAGATACTCGAGGTCGAGATCTCCCGCCCGATCGTGATCTGCGGCCTGCCCCGCACCGGCACCACCCACCTCCACAACCTGATGTCGGCCGACGCCGGGCTGCGCTCCCTGCCGTACTGGGAGAGCGTCGAGCCGGTCCCGGCCGAGCCCGACTCGCGCCGGGCGCGCACCGAGCAGTCCCTCGGGTTCCTCGAGATGGCCATGCCGTACTTCAAGCGGATGCACGAGATGACCGTGGACCACGTCCACGAGGAGATCCAGCTCCTGGCCATCGACATCTCGACGATGCTGTTCGAGACCCTGGCGCCGATGCCGACGTGGCGGGACCACTACCTGGCCCGCGACCAGCGCCCGAGCTACGCCTACCTGAAGAAGATCCTGCAGGCCATGCAGTGGCTGCGGGGAGGCACCCGCTGGGTGCTCAAGTCTCCCCAGCACCTCGAGCAGCTCCCCGCCCTGCACGACACCTTCCCCGACGCCATCTTCGTGCTGACCCACCGCGACCCGGTTTCGGTCACGGCGTCGATGTGCACCATGCTCGCCTACGGGGCGCGCATGTCCCGGGACCACGTCGACGTGGTGGGCATCAGCCGCTACTGGGCCGACCGGTTGGAGCGGATGCTGCGGGCGTGCGTGCGCGACCGCGACCGGTTGCCCGCCGACCGGTCCATCGACGTCCGCTTCGACGAGTTCATGGCCGACGACGTGGCCATGGTCGGGCGCATCTACGCCCTGGCCGGCCGGCCCATGACCGATGCCGTGCGCGCCGCCATGGCCGGATTCATGGCCGAGCATCCCCGCGGCCGCCACGGCGCCGTCAACTACGACCTGGCCGCCCTCGGCCTGGACGGCGGCGAGCGGCGCCGGGCCCTGGCGTTCTACGTCGAGCGCTTCGGTGTGTCCGAGGAGACGCAGGACGGGTGACCACGAGGAGGAACCGATGACCGACGTACGGATCGCCAGCCCCCACGGGGAGCTGCCCGCATACGTGGCGCAACCCGCCGGCACCGAGGCGGTCCCGGGTGTGGTCGTGATCCACGACGCCCTCGGCATGAGCCCCGACGTACGCCAGCAGGCCGACTGGCTGGCGGCCAACGGGTACCTGGCTGTGGCCCCCGACCTGCTCCACTGGGGCCGGAAGATGGCGTGCCTGCGGGCGGTGTTCCGGGACCTCCGGGCCCGCCAGGGCCGGGCCTACGACGACGTCGAGGCCACCCGGGCCTTCGTGGCGGGCCAGGAGCGCTGCACCGGCCGGGTGTGCGTGATCGGCTACTGCATGGGCGGCGGTTTTGCCCTGCTGCTGGCGCCCGGGCACGGCTTCGCGGCGTCGAGCGTGAACTACGGCACCGTGCCCCGCGACGCCGAGTCCTTCCTGTCGGGCGCGTGCCCCGTCATCGGCAGCTTCGGCGTCAAGGACCGCACCCTGCGAGGGGCGGCGGGCCGGTTGGAGCAGGCCCTGGCGGCCAACAGCGTCCCCCACGAGGTGAAGGAGTACCCCGACGCCGGCCACAGCTTCCTCAACCGTCACGACAGCGTTCTGTTCGCGGTGACGGGGAAGTTGATGGGGGGCGGCTACCACGAGCCGTCGGCCGAGGACGCCAAGAAGCGGATCGTGGAGTTCTTCGACGCCCACCTCAAGGCCGGGGCCTAACCGACGAAGTGGCCGATGTCTCCTACGAGTAGCGCCACCACGAGCCCCATCACCGCCAGATAGACGACGGTCATCTCCCACCGCCACCGGTGGCGGGCGATCCAGAACCGCCTGATCCCGATCACGTCGAACACGAGGGCCACCAGGCTCAGAGGGATCCCGAGGGCCGGACCGATGCTCGTGGCCGCCCCCAGCACCGGGGTGATGATCGGTAGCAGGACGTAACTGAGCAGGCAGCGCAGCGCCGACAGGACGATCCCGATGCTGAAGGTGCGGTGGACCTCGTCGTCGCTGACCCGGCGCACCGGCGCCTCGGGGACCCGGAGCAGGACCCGCATCGTGGTCTCGGCGCTCACCCGACCCAGCCTACCGGGGGGGCTCCTCCGGATCGAAGCGCATGGCCAGCGAGTTCATGCAGAAGCGCAGCCCCGTCGGCGGCGGGCCGTCGGGGAACACGTGGCCCATGTGGGAGCCGCAGCGGGCGCAGCGGATCTCGACCCGCCGCATGCCGTGGGACACGTCCTCGTGCTCGATCAGGGCCTCGGGGCCGAGGGACTCGAAGAAGCTGGGCCAGCCGCATCCCGACTCGTACTTGGCGTCGCTGCGGAACAGCGGGTTGCCGCACGCGCCGCACGCGAACAGCCCCCCCCTCTTCTCGTGGAGCAGCTCCCCGCTCCCGGGCGGCTCCGTGGCCGCCTCCCGGAGCACCGCGTATTGCGCGGGGCTCAGGCGCTCCCGCCACTCCGCTTCGGTCATCTCGACTTCAGGCATGGTCCAATTCTCGCTGATTTTTCGGCAATCCACAGGTTGTGCTCTGGATAGCCACAAGCCCTTCCGCTTACGGTGCACCGCGGGTCAGCAACGGGCCGGGCCGTCGGGACACCGGGCATTGCGGACCAGCGGCCAGCGGCCAACGGAGGGCGGAGTCGATGACGGCAACGGGTCACGGCCGGACGGCGCTACTGGTGGAGGCCGAGCCTCCCGGCCCAGGCTTCGACAGCACCGACCTGGACGTGTTGGACGGCCAGGTGACGCGGCTGTTCGCCCTGGTGGCCGACGGCATCGTGGCCGCCACGCGGACCTTCCTCGAGAGCGACCGGGAGCGGGCGTGGCTGCTGGTGGCCGCCGAGCGCGAGGTCGACGCCCTGTTCTCCTCGGTCGAGGGCCTGATCCGCGACGAGCTGCTGTCCGAGCTGCGCCCGTCCCCCGAGCGGCTGTCCCGCCTCCTCGTGACCCTCCAGGTGGTCCCCGAGGTGGAGCGCAGCGGTGACCTGGTCGAGCACATCGCCTGCCGGGCCCGCCAGGGCCTGGCCCGGGCCCTGACCCCGGACTGCCGGGAGCTGGTCTTCGCGATGGGCCGGCTGGCGTCGGAGATGTGGCGGGCGGCGGCGTCGGGCTACCTCGAGCGGGACATCACGACCGCCGGCCGGCTGCGCCAGTGGGACGACGAGCTCGACGACCTCCACGCGACCCTCACCTCGGCCCTGGCCCAGACCGAGCTGTCGGTGGCCATGGCCATCGAGATCGGGCTGGTGGCCCGGTTCTTCGAACGCCTGGGGGACCACGCCGTCAACGTGGCCCGCCGCCTGCGCAGCCTTCCTCAGGCCGGATAGCCCTCGTCGGACAGGGGCTGGCGCAGCACCGCCATCCCGTAGCGGGTGGCGCCGGCGCCGGCCCGGTCGAGGTGGACGGCGTCGTACCCACCGGCCCGGACCTGGGCCTGCTGGCCCGAGCCGCAGTTGCCGGCGGTGATGTCCCAGGCCGCGCACCCCTCGGTCAGGTGCCAGCGGAGGGCGGGGTCCGACACCGCGGTGGCCGCCGCCGGGTCGTAGCTCCACCTGTCGGCCCGGCCCTCGGGGGATGCCGCCACGGCTGTATACATCTGGTTGAGCTGGGGCACGCCGTTGAAGCCGTACTCGTGGGAGCCCCCGTTGCCGCGGTAGGCCCCGGCGGGGGTGGCGGGGTTACGGGGCGGCGAGGCGTCCAGGTACACCAGCACCCCCCGGGCGCTCGCGTACCGGGCCATGGCCACCAGGGCCCGCTGGTAGCTGGCCAGGAGGGACCCGAGCGAGTACCGGGTCCTGCCGTCCATGCACCCGGCGCGCGGGCCCGACAGCCCCGGGTTACCGGAGAAGGCGAGCACGACGGCGCCCGGGTGGTAGTGGTCGATGAGCTGGGTGAACTGGAACCAGGTCCGGGTGAAGGGGTCCCGGTAGCCGGCATTCCAGTCGCACGGAGCCGACCCCGAACCCCCGGCCACCCAGACCGTGGCCCCGGGCGGGGCCCAGGAGCGGGTCTGGCCCTGGGCCTGGGCCACGATGCTGTCCCCGATCACCAGGACCGAGTCGGGGGTGGTCGCCACATTGGGCGCCGCCGGGGTGGCCCCACCGGAGACCGCGGCGGCCGGCGCCATCCCGGCCCATCCCAGGGCCCCGGCGCTCAGGGCGCCGACCGCCAGGACGGCCCGAGAGGACGTCCGGGCCCGGCGCCGATCGGTCACGTCCCGAATCACGCTGCCCATATAGGAGCAGTGTTCCCAATCGGCGCCGCAACTCCTCCCTGGGCCCCTAGGGCTGGACGACCATAAGGGCCGACGCGGCCAGGACGAGGGCCAGAGCGGCGCCGCCGGCGACCAGCCCGGCCCGGGCCGCGGCCCGGGCGCCGGCGGTCACTCCGTCACCGCTGGCGAGCAGGCCGCCGACCCGGCGCTCCGCCGGCCGCATGCCGGCCTCGATGCACACAGCGGCCAGGAACCAGAGCACGCCGGCCACCCAGACCCAGGCCCACTGCAGCCGCACCCGGTGGGAGCTGGCCAGCGCCGCCACCAGGCCGAAGGCGGCCGCCGGGTACAGCAGGCGGGGCGCCTGGCTCGGTCCCCCGGTGAAGAACCGGCGCACGCCCCCGCCCCCGCCCCCGGCGCCCACCGCGGTCAGGTAGCCGACGGTGACCGCCAGCCCGAGGGCGCCGACGACGACGCCGACCACGTGCACCGCGACGGCGGCGTCGTACAGGGTCTTCAGGCGGCCGGAGGATCGAAGGTCACTCGCACGGTGATCTCTTCTACACCCCGCACCACGGTCAGCTCCAGGGCGTCGGTGGCCGCGTCGAGGGCCTCGTGCAGGTCGTCGGGGGTGCCGAGGACGTGGGCCTCGCCGGCCCCGGCCCGGGCGGAGGTGAGCACGTCCCCCCGCCGGATCCCGGCTCGGGCCGCGGGCCCGTCCTCCTCGACCGCCCGGACCAGCAGGCCCGCCACCTCGGGGAGCCCGACCGCCTCGCGGAGCTTGCGGGCGGCGCGGGCCGGGGCCAGGGCCACTCCCAGGCGGAGGCGGGTGCGGGAGCGCCCCTCGGCCAGGCCGTCGAGGCTGGTGCGGAGCTCCTCGGTCACGGGCAGGGCCAGGTAGAACCCCTCTCCGAGCCGGTGGGTGTTGAGCCCGACGACCCGGCCGGCGGCGTCGACCACCGGACCTCCCGACGAGCCGGGGGGAAGGGGGGCGGTGTGCTCGACGCTGGCCGGGACCCGCCGTCCCCGCGGCCCGCGGAAGGGGCGCCCGACCGACGACACCGTTCCGAACGTGACCCGCAGGCCCCGCCCCCCGGGGTTGGCCACCCCGAAGACGGCCAGGCCGGGCTCGGCGTCCGCGTCGGCCCACTGCACCGCCGGCGCCCCGCCGGTGTCGACCCGGACCACCGCCAGGTCCCCGTCCACGTCGACCCCGGCCACCGCCCCCTGGGCCTGGCGCCCGTCGGGGAACGTCACGACCGGCTCCCCGCCGCGCAGGTTGTGGGCGTTGGTGGCGACCAGGCCGTCGCCGACCACCACCCCCGAGCCGTCGCGGTTCACCCCCACGACCGAGGGGCCGACCCGCTCCCTGACCGCCTTCACCGTCGTCGCCACCTCGTCCAGGACCGTCGCCATCTCCGACCTCCCTTGTCACTTGCACTTCGCAAGTTACCACCGGAGCCGGCCGATGATGTAGATCTGGGACCCTTGCAAATCCCCCACGACGACGCCCCCGCGCCCACCGAGGCGCTCGAGACGGCGCTGCGCCGGGTCGGGGACCGCTGGACCCTGCTCGTGGTGGCGGCGCTGCTCGAGGGTCCCCGCCGCTTCGGAGAGCTGGCCGAGGCGGTCCCGGGCGTGGCCACCAACGTCCTCACCTCCCGGCTCCGCGAGCTCGAGCGCCACGGCCTGGTGGTCGCGGCGCCGTACTCCGAGCGACCCCTGCGGGTCGATTACCGCCTGACGGCGGCCGGCACCGAGCTGGCCGGGGCCCTCCGGCTCCTGGCGGCGTGGGCGGGGTCGGGGGACGGGCCGCGCCACGCCGCCTGCGGCACCGAGGTGGAGGTCCGATGGTGGTGCCCCACCTGCCAGCGGGTGGCCGACGACGAGGAAGAGGAGTGGGTGTGACCGGCGCACAGCGGGAGGCCGGAGCCGGTCCGGAGCCGGTCCGGTGCCCCCACTGCGACGCCGCCGTCGACGACTCCGGCGCCCGCCGGCACCCGTCCGTGGAGCGCGTGGGGTGCATGGAGTGCGGGGTGCAGCTGATCCGGCGCCCGGGCGAGCCCTGGCAGAGCATCCGGGGCTGACCATCCGGGGCCGGCCCCCCGGACCCGACCACGCCGGGTGCCCACCCGGAAATATCGGAGTTTCGCGGCCCCCGACTAGAAGGAGTTAAAGGTCGGGCGTGGAAGTCCTGACGGACCGAGGGAGGTACGTCGTGGGATTCCGGATTCGTCGGGCCAAGGTGTTGGTGGGGGCGGCAGCGGGGCTGGCGGCGATGGCCGGCAGCGTCGGCATGGCCGGGTCGGCGGGAGCGGCGTCGAGCGCCTCGCCACAGATCAGCGGGAACTGGGCCGGCTACGCCGCGTCCGGCTCCAACATCACGTCGGTGGCCGGGACCTGGACCGTGCCCGCCGCCGGCACCCTCCCGCCCGGAGTGTCGTCGACGTGGGTCGGCATCGGCGGGTTCACCACCTCCGACCTCATTCAGGCCGGCACCCAGCAGGTCAGCTCCCCCCTCGACCAGGTCTTCGCCGGCGGCGCCTACGGCGCGTGGTACGAGATGCTGCCCGACAACCCCGTGTTCATCACCGGCTGCGCGGGTGACGCCAAGTGCACCGTCAACCCCGGCGACGCCATGAACGTAACGGTCGCCAACCAGGGCGGGAACAGCTGGAAGATCTCCATGGCCGACGGTTCCCACTGGTCCTGGAGCGGGACCTTCAACTACGTCTCGACCGAGTCCTCGGCGGAGTGGATCCACGAGGCCCCGTCGTTGGCGGGTGCCCTTCCCATCCCGGTCGGCAACTCGGGGACGGTCACCTTCGACGGTGCGGCCAACTCGGCCGTGATCGGTGGTGCGACCCGGAGCATCGGGGCGTCCGGGGCGGTCCCGGTCGAGGCCCTGCCGGTCGAGACGACGACCTCGGCGCTCGACAGCGACGGGGACGGGTTCAACGTCTGCACCTACAGCCTGAGCTGCGCCGCCCCCGCCAGCTGAGCCCTGCGGCCGCGGGCGGCGGGTGACCGCCGTGTGACATCTGCCGCCCGCGGTGTCGCTTTCTTCTCCATAGGGCGCGGTATAACTGACGCCGTGGTCAGCATCGCCCGCAGGGTGGAGCCGGACGCGGGCGCCCTTCCCGCCCTCGAGCCCGACCTGGTCGAGCTGGGCTGGGCGGTGCCCAAGGGACGGGTGGTCGAGCTCCCCGGGCGCGGCACCACGTTCGTGCGGGACATGCCCGGGCCGACGGCGGACGCTCCCGCCGTCGTGCTGCTGCACGGGCTGGCGGCCACGGGGGGCCTGAACTGGTTCGGGTGCTTCGCCCCGCTGAGCCGGCACTTCCGCGTGATCGCCATCGACCACCGGGGCCACGGCCGGGGGATCCGGACCCCCGACCGCTTCCGGCTGGCCGACTGCGCCGACGACGTCGTGGCCCTGGCCGACGAGCTGGGGCTGGACCAGTTCATCCCCGCCGGGTACTCGATGGGGGGCCCGATCTCCCAGCTGATCTGGCACCGCCACCGCGAGCGGGTGCGCGGCCTGGTGCTGTGCGCGACCAGCCGGAACTTCCGGGGAACGCCGCGCGAGCGGGTGCAGTTCCTCGGCCTGGGCCTGCTCGTGGCCGGAGGCTGGCGCCCGTGGCTCAACCGGGACTCGGGCCGGGTCCGGCGCGTTGTCGAGGCCATGGTCACCCCGGAGCTGGTCCACGGGCCGATCCACTCCTGGATCGTCTCGGAGCTGCACCGCAACGACACCGGGAAGGTCATCGAGGCGGCCGAGACCCTCGGCCGGTACTCCTCCCACTCGTGGATCGGGGACATCGACGTTCCGGTGTCGGTCGTGGTGACCACCCGCGACTGGCTGGTCCCGGTGCGCCGGCAGCTCAAGCTGGCGCGGGCCATCCCGACGGCGGTGGTCTTCCCCGTGGACGGTGACCACCTGATCTGCGCCAACCAGCCCGAGGAGTTCGCCTCGGCCCTGGTCGACGCCACCCGGCTGGTCGACCGGCGGGCCCGGGCCCACGCCGAGAGGATCAGCCGGACAGGAAGCTGAGGCGGAGCCGCCGGCGGGGGTTGTCGGCGTTGAGGTCGACGACCACCACGCTCTGCCACGTGCCGAGGAGGAGTCGGCCCGCCTCCACCGGGATGGCGAGGGACGGGGCCACCAGCGCCGGCAGGAGGTGGTCGGCCCCGTGCCCCGGCGAGCCGTGCCGGTGGCGGTACCGGTCGTCCCGGGGCAGCACCGCCCCGAGGGCGGCGACCAGGTCGGCCTCCGACCCCGATCCGGTCTCCATCAGCGCCACCCCGGCGGTGGCATGGGGGAGGAAGACGTTGACCAGCCCGTCCCCCCGTCCCCGGCAGAAGGCGGCCACGACGTCGGTGACGTCGAGCACCTGGCGGCCCGAGGTGTCCAGGTCGACCTCCGTGGTGTCCATGACGGGCGCCGCCCCCTCGTAAGGTCTCCGCAGCCGACCCAAGGAGCTTCCACCATGGCCGACGCCACCTACAAGGTCAGCGAGATCGTCGGGACGTCCCCCGAGAGCATCCATCAGGCGGTGCGCAACGGGGTCCAGCGGGCCAGCCAGACGATCCGCCACCTCGACTGGTTCGAGGTGACCGACATCCGCGGCTACATCACCGACGGGGAGGTGGCCCACTTCCAGGTGACCATGAAGGTGGGCTTCAAGCTGGAGGACTGACCCCGCCGCCGGCGGGCGGACCAACCCGCGCTGGCGGGTGGGGCCGGGCTGTGGTGGGCTTCTGGCCGTGAAAGCACTCGTCTTCCGCCACAACCTGGCCCGCGAGGCGTTCTCCAAGGTCGGGGGCGCCCTCGACCATCGGGCGTTCGTGGCCCGCTTCTCCCCGGTGAGCCTCGAGGACATACCGGAGCCGGCGTCTCCCGGCCCGGGCTGGGTCGGCTGCGACACCGTCGTGAGCGGCATCTGCGGGTCGGACGCCAAGCAGATCTTCCTCAACGGGGCGCGCGACAACCCGCTCACCGCGCTGCTCTCGTTCCCACACGTGCTCGGCCACGAGGTGGTCGCCACTCGCCGCGACACCGGACAGCGGGTCGTGGTGAACCCCTGGCTGTCGTGCGGGCCGCGGGGCATCGACCCGCCGTGCTCGGCGTGCGCCGAGGGCCGTTACCCGTGGTGCCGCAACTTCACCTCGGGGATGCTGGACGCCGGCATCCACCTCGGGAACTGTGCCGGGGCGCCGGGCGCCCACGCCGAACGGTTCTACGCCCACGAGGAGCAGATCTTCCCCATCCCGGACGGGATGGACGACGAGGAGGCGGTGCTCTCGGACCCGGCGGCGGTGTCGCTGCGCACGATCCTGCTGGCCCCGCCGCAACCGGGCAAACCGGTGCTCGTCTACGGCAGCGGCACCCTGGCCCTGGCCGCGGTGGGGTTGCTCGAGGTCCTGTATCCCGACTGTGAGGTGTGGCTGGCGTGCCTGCCGGGGCCGGCTGCCGGCATCGCCGCCCGGCTCGGCGCCGAGGCCAGCTTCGGCTCCGGCCCGGAGAACGTGGTGGCCGAGGTGGCGCGCCGCTGCGGGGGCCAGCGGCTGCGGCCGTGGAGCGGGAAGGAGTGGCTGCAGGACGGCCCGGCGGTGGTCTACGACACCGTCGGCAGCCCCGAGACGGTCGAGACCTCGCTGCGGGTGCTCGACACCGGCGGCACGCTCGTCATCAGCGGGGTCGAGCCGCCGTCCCGCTTCGAGTGGACGCCGCTGTACTTCAAGGAGCTGCACGTCGTCGGCTCCAACGCCTTCGGGATCGAGGCGGTCGGCGGGGTGAACAAGCACGCCTTCGAGCACTACTTCGACCTGGCGGGCCGGGGTCTCGACCTCACGCCACTGATCACCCACCGCTTCCGCCTCGAGCAGTGGCGCGACGCCGTCGCCACCATCGCCGAGCGCAAGAAGACCGGGTCGGTGAAGGTGCTGCTGCGTCCTTGATGGCGTACACCCACGGCCACCACCCCTCGGTACTGCGCAGCCACACCTGGCGGACGGCGACCAACTCGGCGGCGTACCTGCTGGGCTCGCTGCAGGCCGGCCAGGATCTGCTCGACGTCGGCTGTGGTCCGGGCACCATCACCTTGGACCTGGCCGAGCTGGTGGCGCCGGGGCGGGTGGTGGGTGTCGACGCCGCCGCCGAGGTGGTGGCCCAGGCCGACGAGCTGCGGCGGTCGCGCGGCGTGCCGAACGCCGAGTTCCGCGCCGGCGACGTCTACGGCCTAGACCTTCCCGACGCGTCGTTCGACGTGGTGCACGCCCATCAGGTGCTGCAGCACCTCACCGACCCGGTGACCGCCCTCGTCGAGATGCGCCGGGTCCTGCGGCCGGGCGGGATCCTCGGCGTGCGCGACAGCGACTACGGCGCGTTCGTGTGGTGGCCGGATGTGCCCGAGCTCACCCGCTGGACGGAGCTGTACCACCAGGTGACGGCGCGCAACGGCGCCGACGCCGACGCCGGCCGGCGCCTCTTCGGGTGGGTGCAGCGGGCCGGGTTCGTCGATGTGGTGGCGGGCAGCTCGACGTGGACCTTCTCCGATCCGGAGAGCCGGGCGTGGTGGGCGGGGTCGTGGGCCGAGCGGGTGGAGCGTTCGGCGCTGGCCGACCAGGCCGTCGCCTACGGGCTCGCCGACGCCGCCGAGCTCTCCGCCATCGCGGCCGGATGGAGGCGGTGGGCGGAAGCGGCGGACGGGTTCTTCGCCGTGCTGCACGCCGAGGTGCTGGCCCGCTGCCCGGTGGCGCTCTAGGTCACCCGGCGGGCGACGCGGGGTCGAGCAGAGCCGCCTGGCGCTCGTCCACCGGGGTGACGATGGCTCCCGACGCCCAGTCACCCAGCACGCGCACCCGGCCTCCCCCGTCCCTCCGGTCGGCGGCCAGGGACCGCGCCACGTAGGCGCACACGTGGGCGTCGAGCTCGTCCTCGACCCGCTCGAGGTCGACGTGGCGCGCCGCTCCCGTGACCGCCGTCCGGAGCAGCTGCCAGCGGGGGCCGGCGCCGGCGCCCAGGCCCGGGTCCCGGCCCGCCAGCGCCTCGATCAGGCCGACCAGCCGGGCCATCTCGGCCCGCCGCAGCTCGACGCCCCGCCCCCGCCCGGCCTTGTAGGTGAGTCGGGTCGGCAGCCCGAAGAGGGCCACCAGGGCCGAGTGCGGGTAGACTTCGACGGCCAGGCCCCGCCGGCTGCGCTCGGCGTCGCCGGGGTCGAGGACCAGCCCCAGCCGCCGGGCCAGCGCCGCCGCCCGGCCGCCGTCGACGAAGGCCGGCATGGACCGGTTCGACGGGTAGGCGCCGGCGCCCTGAGCCCGGAACGCCCGGCTCACCAGCTCCTCGCAGCGCCGCCGCCCGGACGGGTTGGTGACCGCGAGCGGGGCGTCGAAGCCGACCACGGCCGGCCCCGGGGCGTGCTCCCCGATCCAGCCGACGATCTGGTCGTCGGTCACCAGCGTGGCCGACGCCACGACCGTCCCGTCGGGGGCCACGGCGCACAATCCGCTCGGCGCCCTCCGCCCCCACGCCAGGTCCACCCCGACCACGCTTGCGCTCCGGCCCCGGCCCGGGATGTCGATCACACGGCCCTCCGGATTTTTCCGCGGGATTGGCGCGGCGACGGCGTTCACGGTACATGACCATCGACGTCGGCCTTGCGGTGCCCACGGCGGCTGATGCTGACCTGGCGTCACTGCCGGTGGCGGTAACCCCGGCCACTCCACCCTGGCTCGATCTCGTCGAGCGGGTCCACGCCAGTGGACCCTCGGCGGCGCCGATGGCGGCCGACGCCGCCCTCCTCGCCCTCGCCACCCTGGCCCTGGGTCTGCCCCCCCGGGCCGGGGTGGCGTTGGCGGCGCTGGCCCTCCTGGGCCTCATCGCCGGGCGCCACTACGTGACCCGATCGACACTGGAGACCCAGGGGATCGCCTGGTACCCGCCGCGGGTGGCCGCGAGCTGCGCGGTGGCCACCGCCGTGGTGGCGGCGGTGGCCGGCCCCGGGGTGACGGCCTGGCGGGTCGGCGGGGCCGGCCTGACCGGCTTCTGCGCCCTGGTGGCGGTGCGGGCCGTGACCTGGTTGGTCCTCAGCACCACCCGCCGCCGGGGTCTGGGGCTGCGCCAGACGGCCGTCCTCGGCAGCGGGCCCCGGGCCGAGCTGGTGGTGAGCAAGCTCAACGACTTCCCCGAGGCGGGCCTGGCCCCGACGATGCGGCTCGACCCGGCCTGGGGCGAGGGAGACGGCGGCATCTGGGCGTCGGACGAGGCGGGCCTGGCGATGCGTTCGGGCGACATCCGCCAGATCATCGTGGTGCCGGACGGGAACCCCGAACCCGAGCTGCGGGACTACCTGGACGAGGTGACGGGGGTGGACGTTGCCCTGGTGCCACCGTTGGCGGAGCTGTTCTTGATCCCGAGGGGCCGGACCTTCCAGGTCGGCGGCCTGCCCCTGCTGCCCGTGGGCCGGGTGGGGCGCCCCCCGCACCGCCACCCGGCCAAGCGGGCCCTCGACCTGGTGGGCTCGCTCCTGGCCCTGGTGGTGTTGTCTCCGGTTCTCGCGCTCTCGGCCCTGGCCATCAAGGTGACCAGCGAGGGGCCGGTTATCTACCGGCAGCGCCGGGTGGGCCGGGACGGCCAGCTGTTCGAGATCTGGAAGTTCCGGACGATGTCGGTGGGAGCCGAGGGCGCCGTGGTGGACCTGCGCGACCGCAACGCCGCCGACGGCCTGCTCTTCAAGATCGAGCACGATCCGCGGGTGACACCGGTGGGGCGCATCCTGCGCCGGCTGTCGGTCGACGAGCTGCCGCAGCTGGTCAACGTGCTGAAGGGGCAGATGAGCCTGGTGGGCCCGCGGCCGCTGGCGGTCGACCCCGAGAGCTTTGCCCCCGCCGAGCGGGGCCGCCACGCCATCGCCCCGGGGATCACCGGGTACTGGCAGGTCAACGGGGGTAACGCCCTCACCTACCAGGAGATGATCAAGCTGGACCTGGCGTACATCCACGGATGGACGCTGTGGCTCGACGTCCTCCTCCTGGCGAGGACGGTTCCGGCCCTCGTGCGCCGGCGCGGCCCCTGGTAGGGGCGCAGCAGGGTTCCGGGCGGTCCCTCCGCCCGGGCCCGGGCCGGCCCTCTGCTAGGAATCGGCCGTGGCCGGGGGCAGGTCGGGGCTGCAGCGGTCCACCGTGGTCTGGGGGTCCGTGATCCTGGCGGGGGCGCTGGCGGTCCGGGTCGCCTACGTGGCGCTCACCTCGGGGTACCGCACCGTCTACGACGCCGGTGACTACTACCGGATCGGCGTCTCGCTGGCCCACGGCCACGGGTTCGCCCCCTCCGTGTACGCCGCCGGGGCGTCGGCGTTGCGACCCCCCCTCTATCCGCTGTTCCTGGCCGTGCCGTTCTGGGCCGGCCACGACTCGGTCACCCTGGCCCGTCTCCTCCAGGCCGTCCTGGGCGTCGCCACCGTGGCCCTGATCGGCGTGCTGGCCGGTCAGCTGTGGGGACGCCGGGCCGCGCTGGTCGGGGCCGCCCTGGCCGCCGCCCTGCCCGCCCTGGTGGTGATGGGGGGCGTTCTCATGACCGAGCTGCTGTTCGTCACCCTCATGGCCGCGGCCCTGGTCGCCGCCCTGGCGGCCCGGACGTCGCCGCACCGGCTCCGCTGGGCGGCCGGCGCCGGGGCCCTGGGGGGGCTGGCCGCTCTCGTGCGGCCCAACGGGGCGGCGGTGGTGGTGGGGGCGGCGGTGGTGGTGGGGACCGGCCTGCGGGGCCACCGGCGCCGCGCCCTGCAGGCGGCGGGCGTCGTGGTGGCCGCCGCCGTGGTCGTCGTCCTGCCCTGGACGGTCAGGAACGCCGTCACGTTCCACGCCTTCGTGCCGATCTCCGACTCGACCGGGTTCAACCTCGCCGGCACCTACAACAGCCACCAGGCCCGCGCCCCCGAGCCGCTGACGGCGTCGTGGGGCTACCCGCCCGCCACGCCCGGGCCCGCGGCCCGGTTCTCGGGCCCGCACCCGAGTGAGTACGTGCTGATGGAGCGGCTCCAGTCCGACGCCGTCCGCTACGCCGAGCACCATCCTCTCTACGTGGTCGAGACGACGGCGTTGAACAGCTGGCGGATCCTCGGCGGTCAGCCCTCGTACTGGCTGCACTTCTCCGGCCTGTCCGTGGGCGTGGGCGCCACCGCCCAGGACGCGTGGTACGCCGGGTGGCTGGCCCTGGCGGCCCTGGGGGCGCTCGGGCTGGTCCTGGCCCCGGTGCGCCGGGGTGTGCCGGTCGGCGTGTGGCTGGTGCCGCTCCTGTTGCTCGTCTCCGCCGCCCAGGTCGACGGCGAGGCGCGCTACCGGACCCCGCTCGAGGTCTTCGTGGTGCTCGTGGCCGGCGCCGGGCTGGCCGAGCTCCACGACCGCCGCAGCAGCAGGAAGGGTCGCTCGACGACGGCGTAGCTGACCGCCCCGACCGCCAGTGAGGCGGCCACCGAGGCGACCAGCAGGCCGGGGAACCCGGCGGGCACCACCCGGGCCAGCGCCTCCACGATCGGGGCGTGCCAGAGGTAGATGCTGTAGGAGACCATCCCGACCAGCCCCAGGGCCCGGAGTTGCAGCACCGTCGTGGCCAGCCCGCGGTCGAGAGGCAGCACGCACGCCGCCAGCACCAGGAAGCACCCGAGGGCCAGCAGCTCGTTGTGGGACCAGAGCCAGGCGTGGATCATCCACAGCGCCACGCCGGTGGCCACCCACAGATCGCTGCGGCGCAGAGGGCGGGGCAGGCGCGAGGTGACGCGCTCGGGTCGCAGGCAGGTGAGGTAGGCCAGGACCATCCCGGGAAGGAAGTAGAAGGCGTTCGTGGCCGGCGAGTACTGCCACGAGAGCGGGCTGTCACCCGTCACCGACAGGTTGAGGGCCAGGGTCACCCCGACGAGACCGGCCAGCGCCGCCGCGCCCCGGAGCGCCGAGCCCCGGGTCGTGCGGAACAGCAGCCAGCCCACGAGCGGCAGCACCACGTAGAACTCGACCTCCACCACGATCGACCAGGTGGGGGCGTCGATCTGGAGGAGCGAGCCCCGGAAGAAGTTCTGGGTGAAGGTGAGAAAGGCCCACCACTGGGACCGGGTGGCGCCCTCGACCACCAGGTAGGCGACGATCACGACGTAGTAGAGGGGCAGGATGCGCAGGGCCCGGTTGCGGCCGTAGCGGCCCAGATCCGGCGCCTCGGCATCGGCCCAGCACCACCGGGCGAAGGGCAGGAACAGCAGATATCCCGACAGGGCGTAGAACAGGTCGACGCCGTTGCCGGTGGCGGCCAGCAGGCGGTCCCGGAACGAGCCGAATATGGCGGCGGGGTCGTAGTTGTGGGCGTAGCCGTAGCAGTGCTCGACGATCACGGCCAGAGCCGCCACCGCCCGCACCGCTTCGAGGCGGATCGAGCGGGGCTCCCCGGCCTGGACCAGCCTGCCTCCGGGCTCGCGACCCGCCATGGGGGCCAGCATGCCATCCGCCCGGCGCCCGTCAGGTCCCCGTCAGGAGTCGTCCGTCGGGAACCGTCCGTCAGGAACCGTCCGTCAGGAGCTGTTGCGGCCCAGCCCGG